>DATFYJ010000443.1:0-2743 GCA_035315105.1 Chitinivibrionales bacterium | reverse complement strand
GTGGGAAAGGTCAGAGGAGGCGATCACCACCGTGGTTTCGTCGATAAGCGGAAAAATGGCGTCGGCAGCCTTCTGCGGGTCGATGTCGTGAACGAGCAGGGGCACTATCTTGAACGAAGCGAGCCGCACCTGCAGAAACGGCACCTGCACCTCCACGCTGTGCTCGGGCGCGTGCGCGTTCGGGTCTTCGTACGCGAGCCCGCCTGCAAGCAACCTTTTCACGCGGGCCGTGTCGACCGCCGCACGGCCAAGCGGCGTTTCGAACCAGTCTGCGCCGGCCGTGGCAATGCCGCGCACCGGAACATGATGCGGCGGGCCGAGCAGAATAACCGTCTTGATGTTTTTGTCAAGCGCAGCATACCCGATGCCCGCCACCGGCCCGGAAAAGACGTATCCCGCGTGCGGGCAGATGAGCATCTTCGGTGCAGAGGCGAGCTGCTTCCCGTGCGACAGGTACGAAGCAATGTCGCGCCTCAGTTCAGACGGATTGTCGGAATAGAACTGTCCCGCAACAGCGGGCTTTCTCACCCTGTCCTGTCCCTGACCCGAGCATGCCGCAGTCATGATCATCACTCCCGCAAGGATGGAAACGCTCATTCTCAGAATGCCGGAAACCTTCGGGCTTCGCAGATATTGCATGATCACATCCCCCGGTAAATATAATCCCGGCTTTTGCAAAAAGGGCTGCGGCTGCTAAGACCAGATCCCTCTGATCGCGGTCCCGCAATTGGTGCATTTCCCGTTTTTGATCGCGATTTTCTTGATGAGGTAGCCGTCACGCACCACAAGGGGCTTCTTGCATGACGGGCAGTAGGTGCTGGAGTCCACCTCGGCCACGTTGCCTATGTAGACGAATTGTATTCCCTCTTCAATCGCGATCTTCTTCGCCTTCACCAGCACGTCGGTGGGCGTGGGATACAGGTTTTCCAGTTTGTAAAGCGGAAAAAAACGCAGGAAATGCAGCGGCACGTCCGCGCCCAGGTTCTGTTTGTGCCAGGCGCACATTTTCCGGATCATATCGAAATCATCGGTGTAGGTGGGAACAACCAGGTTCGACACTTCGACCCAGATGCCGAATTTCACCGCATTTGCTATGGCGTCAAGCACCGGCTGCAATTTCGCCGAATTCAGCTTAAGATACGTCTCGTTCTTAAAGCCCTTCAGGTCGATGGTCGCCGCGTCCAGGTACCCGGAAAGCTCCTTAAGCGGCGCCTCGTTGATGTACCCCGCGGTCACCAGGATGTTCTTGAGGCCGGCTTTTCTCGCCAGCTTGCATGTGTCAAGCACATACTCGAACCAGGTTATGGGCTCCGAATAGGTATAGGCAATGGACGAGCAGCCTTCGCGTTGCGCCTCTTCGACAACCTTTTCCGGCGGCAGGAACATGGTCTCGGTGTCTTTGGGGAATTGTTGACTGATGGTATAATTCTGGCAGTTGAGGCAGCGCAGGTTGCAGCCTGCAATGGCGAGCGAATATGCTTTTGTGCCGGGAAGCACATGGAACACCGGCTTCTTTTCCACCGGGTCAATGTGGGTGGTGCAGGGATTGGCATAGGCGTTGTTGACAAGCGTGCCCTTCACGTTCTCGCGCGTTCGGCAGATGCCGGTCTTGCCGTCCTGAAGAACGCACTGGTGCGGGCACAGCTCGCACGACACTGCATTCTCGCCCATTGCCTGCCAGTACAGGGCGGTTTTTCTCGCGCTCACGGGCTTGGCAAAGCACCCCGGCGCCGCGCACATTCCGGCCACGGCAGCGGAGGATTTGAGTAGGTCTCGTCTCGTGATCATTATATTTTGCCTCTTAATGACCAAAAACAGCACTCAATCTTCAAAATAGTAATTCTATCCGAATGCACGTGAGTTATTCGTTTATAGGAGGAGGAAATTATCGGGAAAATAGAGTAGAAAAATATCGGTGCCCCGCTCCTGTTGCAAAGATAATATGAGTTGGGCGTTCCCCCTTGTAGGGGCACGGCATGCCGTGCCCCTACAAGGGGTCGGTCTCCCTCCGGGCTCGGCCGTTTGCCTCGTTGCCGGATCGCCCTATGCCTATCGGCCGGGTCGACCGGCAATCCCGCTATGGCGGGCCCACTCCGGTCCACCTAACGCGCGGCAAACGGAAATCTTTTCTGTCAAGCAGCAAGTCTCGCGCCATCATGTGGAATTCTCATGAAGTAACGCAAAAGAGTACTTATTATCAAGCATACACGGGTTGTGGAAGGTTCCCTCTGCCAACACCATGGCAGGACTGGAGGCCGAAGGCCGACGACCCTTGGAAGCACCCGAAGGGGTGGCCCGGAAGGACGTCCGCCGCCGTCTTCGGCGGGGCGCACAGATCTTCTCTTGAGTTTTGAGGCAGGCTGCACCTCCCCTCATGACATTTTATTATAAAACATCATTTCTCCCATTGAATTATTTTGAAAATCTTCCATTCCACCCTCACAGAAAGGCGTTCTCATCATGGCAGGCAACAACATCGTAATGTTTTAATCGTATTGACCCAACAATAATTTGACTAATTCAAGGAGTGTGTATTATGGGTAATTGCTATATCGTAATGTTTTGATCGCATTGACCCAATAATTTGACCAATTCAAGGAGGTGCGAAAGGTGGAATCGGAAGGGTCCGGTCCGCACACATCAATGATGCCGCCCTCGCCAGGGATACAAACACGAGGGGGAAGGGTTGAAACGCAGGCAAGACCAACCAATGCAATTACGGGGAAGATCTGAGCTTCAAAAC
>DATFYJ010000442.1:0-9540 GCA_035315105.1 Chitinivibrionales bacterium | reverse complement strand
CTTGACAAGCGGTTTTAGTTCCTTTTCGGTAAACGGTGCGTCCCTGCCTTCAGCGGCCTTTGTGATCTCCTTTTCGAGATTCGTGATGGTGTCGAGAAACGCCGAGCACCGGTTGCTGTCCGCTTCTGTCCGCAGGAAACGGTGGCCGCATTCCTCGATATGGTGCGCCTCGTCGAAGATGACGGGGCCTATTTTCCCGAGAAAGGAGGATTCGGCGCATATCTCGGAGTAGAACAGCGCGTGGTTGATCACCACGATGTGCGAGCCCAGCGCCCTCTGCCGGGCCTGCTGGAGATTGCAGCATGAGTATTCCTTGCACCGGCGCCCCTCGCAGAAATGCGCCTCGGAGGATATCGAGCGCCACACGCGCGAATACCACCGTATGTTGAATTCGTTCTGTTCCTCGATGTCGCCGGTCTGGGTCTCCTGCGCCCACCTGATAAGCGGCAGCATGCCCATGCGCTCGCGGTACGAGAAATCGCCGAGCTCGCCGGAAAGGAGGCGGCGAAAGCGGTTCTGGCATAGGTAGTTCGCCCGTCCCTTAAGCACCGAATACCGCAGGTCGCCTCCCGCAACCTTCTTTACAAGAGGCAAGTCCTTGGAAATGAGCTGATCCTGCAGGTTGCGCGTGTGGGTGGACACCAGGACCCGGCAGTTGTTTGCGAGCGCGTACAGGGCGGCAGGAACGAGATAGGCCAACGACTTGCCCGTGCCGGTGCCCGCCTCGGCCACGAGGCAGGTATTGTCGTTGAGCGCGGCGGCGACGGCGGCCGCCATTCGCGTTTGTGAAGGCCTCGCGGAAAACCCCTTCATTGCCTGCGACAGGAGTCCGTCGCCCTCAAAGGCGGCCGTGACAACGGCCACGTCGATGGGTCGGGGCGGATCTTCGGGCGACAGCTTCTTGGGGGCTCGGGGCAAAACGGGCGGCGTCAGGTCGAGCGAATACGATTCCCTCTCGAGCGACTTTACCAGGAAGTGCTTGACAACCGAGGGCGGGGCCGCATGGGCCATCACCGCCCGCGTTGCAACGGGTATCTGCGCGAGCTTGGGCAGCAGCGCGAGCGCCGCGTTGCCCGAGGCGCGGGCGTCGTCGAGCGCACGGTGCGCGTTTTCGAGGGGCACGCCCAGCGCCCGCGCCACGCTCCCGAGCGTGTACCGCGTGACGGGCAGGTTCACAATGCGGGAAATGAGCGCGGTGTCGATCTGCTGGACGAAAAACTTGGGAAGCGCGATACGCTTGAATTCCTCGTTGAGGAAGTTGATGTCGAAATCGACCTGGTGGCCGCACAGCGGCAAATCGGCGATGAACTCAATCAGTTTTCCCGCAATGTCCTTGAACGAGGGCGCGGGAGCGACCTGCTCGCTCGTAATGCCCGTGAGCCGGGTGATGTGCTCCGGCACCGGCATTCCCGGGTTTACAAACGTGCTGTACTCCTCGCCTGGTTTCCCGTTTGCAAACTTCACCGCCCCGATCTCGATGATCCGGTCGTTCTTGAAATCGAGCCCCGTGGTCTCCAGGTCGAGCGCCACGAAATCGAGCTTGTTGTACAGATCGTGCTTCTTGAACGGCTGCCTGCCCGCCTGAACGGTTCTGCCGCTGTCGCGCCCTTTGTTCCGGTTCCTTGTGTCCCCCTTTCCCGCGATCTTCCGGAGCGAGGAAATGGTTTTGTCGCTGGTGTTTTCGGAAAGCAGGTCGAAGAGACGGGGCATGGGGGCTCGCTATGGGTAGAAGATTTTTTTGCGCGATTGTTCTGAGAAAAATATGATGTGGAGGTGGAGGAGGGTTAAGGGATATTGTGAGGTGAAGGAAACAGGAAACGGGAGGCGATTTGTAAGCGCGGAATGGGAGTATTATATTTTGACAGGAATAGGCGGAAGATGTTGAAAGCAAGATGCTAGAAATAGACAAGCTATTAAATCTGATCTAAAATATCATAATCAAACGTCGTGAGTGATTAACTATGCGTCAGAATTCGGCGTGGCTAATAAAAATATGGGGCAATTTAGGAAGAAGAATTGAAAAGGCATCTAAAAAGCCAATTAATCCTATTGTGCTTATTAAAAGTCTAAAAGCAATGAATGCACCCATTATTAACATCGGAAGCCTAAATAAAAATGAAATAGAAAGACTTTTGAAAAAGAGTGACGAGCAATTGTCAAAAACAAATCTTTCCGAACCTCTACGTTTAGATTTCGCTGCAAATCGATTCTTTACCGGTGGTCGTGAAGAAGGCTTCTCAGACTGGCTCGCGTGGTTAATGAAACAAATAGATTCTTCCGACCTGCTGAAGCTACTTGATGTAGCAGAACCTGATATTATACAAGCCTGCGAATCCGAAAAACCACGAATAGATCGAGAAGTTCCTGTTGAAGAGGGTCATGATGAACATACTGGACGCATAGATATCCTGATTCATTTTGAAAAATGCAAGGTTCTAATCAATGTAGAAATCAAGGTTACAAATGCCGAAGAAGCTGACTTAATAAAAAACGTTGGTTATGATAATTCTTTAAAACGTCGGTTTCCCCAAATTGCTCCAGAAAATCGCCACAATAAATTGTTGGTAATTGAAGCGATGAAAGATGATTATGACGGATATAAAGTTCTCACATGGGAAAATCTGTGCAAAGAATTAAGACGAATTGTGAAGACCAAGGAGTACGATATTCTTTTTCGTGCCCTTTGTCTTGGCTTAACCGGGGCCGTGGAGCAGACTCTCCTGGGATTTTCAAATTCTTCATGCTATAATTCTCAATTTCTGAAATACCTTGAAAAGATTACAAACTAAGGAGGAAAAATGTCTCAAGTTGACGAAAGGCGCCAAGCGGAAGAAGAATTGATGAAAGAAGGGCTAAAATATTATCCATTTACTCTATTGGCATTGCGGGAATTTCGTGCCAATATACAGAGAAAATGCAGGAAATTACTTGAAGACAAACTGGATGACCTAGCAAAAGCAATGGTTACTAAATTATATAAAAAGGATATTTCTTCTTATGCAAACCCGGACTCGATTCCTGAAAACTACAATGGTAACTGGGCTTGGATTGCAGTAAGAATACCTCGCGTTGAATATCTTGATTGTTATTTTGGACTTACATTTTCACAAAAGGATAACTTTGATATGCTCTGTCAAGCGACCGCAATGATGGCCCCTGGAGATAAGAAGACAATGAACATTCTCCTCACTAAAGCGAATTCAATATCGCCAAAGTTTGTCAATGACTCTAGTAGAGAAGTAAGTGTGAATGAGACTCTAGATCTGAACAATCCAGATAGCTTAGAAAATAAACTTGATGAAGCAATTGATTTATGGATTGATTTCTGGAAAATAGTAGGCGGAGTAAATAATCTTCTGAAATAAAACGCAGCGCCGTTTTTTGGTCAAAAGGAACGCATCTTCGTTCTCGGGCACCTTAACAAACGCACACGGGCATCTTTCGATAAAGTCGTTGTTCCTGTCCTCATCAAAATAGGCAGTGGACCTCTTTATCAAATCCACCAGTTCCGGCGAATCGCCAAGGCGGATAAATTCTTCTTTTATCAGATCAAGGTTTTTCATTGAATATGCAGCGCCCTCTCAATCGTCTTGCCTTTTCTTAATTCCGCCTTATACCAGCCGTCTCTCTTGTGCATGGGCAGCCATCTGCGTTCTTCGCTTCGATAATACCAGTCGTGATCGTTACGGAAAAGCACCATTTGGCCTGTGCGTTCGGCCAGGGTCGGGATTTCGTGGTCATGGTGGTGGTCCTGGTCATGATCGATTCTTCTAAGCTCGCCCGCTTCCACATACTGTTGCTGAAGACAAGCGAGAATATTTTCAAGGTCTTGTTCCATTTGTATTGCCGGAATGCCCATCTCTTTTGCTTCCTGAAAAAGGATAGGATAATTATGCGACGGGTATGCGCTGGTAAGAGCGGTCGCGATTTTTTCCCGTAATGCCGGATCCTTCATATGGTATGCCAAAAGCGATTCGCACAATTTCAAGGACATGGAATTTGCCCTGTCTACCGCGCCGATGACCAACGGGTGAATATATCGCCATAATTCCGCATAGGGATTGACCGTCTCAGATTTTGACTCCTTGCGCCACAATGCCACGATCCGCGAAAGTTCGTCCTGACCGACATTCGCCTGATCGTTCGATTGATTTACCGGGCAAAGTGAATGCTGTATCGATGTGTCAATTGGACTCAGGTTGGCATGTGGGGCAAGATGAATTTCATCTGCCGCAAGCGCAAGCATGGTTGCCGCCGATTCCGCGCGCATCGGGACCAGAACAATCAGCTTTTTGCATTTGCTGCGCAGAAGATTGGCGATTCGAAGCGATGCCAGCCCGCTACCTCCATCTGACGTCAGGCAAAGAAAGAGGCGGTCTGAAAAGGGCAAATCCGCGAGCAGCACTTGAAGCGCTTCAGCACAGTAAAAGAATATTTTACCGTTGGCTTCGGAATTCCAAAAAGAAATTAATGGCCCGTCCAATAATTTCTCCGCGCTTCGAATCATGCGCTGCGTTTCCGACATCTTTGGAGTGCGTTTTCCATTTTTAACGACATTTTCCATGTGATTACTTTTCTTCATTGCCATGATTTTCCCCTCCTCTTTTTATTCCAAAGGATTAATGACACCCAGAACCGTATTCCCGCGTTTTCGTTTTTGTCCGTCAATTACTGTCATGTATATTATAATTTCAATCAACGACAAATATTGTCGCGCCCATCTGTTATCATTAAAGGACATGGAACCAATGGGAAAAGAAACGGAGACTCCTCGCGGCGAGCGGCTGGTGAAGATCTTTGGCCATCTCGTGCGCAACAAAACGAGGAAATTCTCGGTGCAGGAAATAATAACGTTCCTGAGCCAGGACGAAAACGTGACCCTGCGTAATGTTCAGCGAGACCTGAAGGCTCTTACCGAAATACAGGGCATACCCGTGCGGTGCGAAACCATTGCCGGAAAAAAGCAGTATTCCCTTGAGCCGGACATGCGACCGAAGCTCAGCCTGCCCATACAGAAAAACGGCCTTTTGGCATTTTTCCTGCTTAAGAGGCTGCAAACCTTTTTCGCGCCCGGCGCAAAGTCCATGGATGATATTACCGAGGCTTTGCTCGACCGCGCCACAGAGACGGATTATGACGAGATATTTGAGGACCTTGACCAGAAACTCGAAAAATCCACATTCCTCCTCGGCGAGAAATCAACACTCACGCTCGACGGCGAACAATTCAACAACATCCTTACCTCGCTTGTAAAACGGAAAAAACTCAAAATCCTATACCATGCGGGAAAATCCAAGGAACCGTATGAGAAAATCATCTGCCCGGCCAAACTGCTGCTTTACTGTGGAGAGCTTTACTTTGTGTGTATGTCCGAATATTATGACAAAGACTTTTTCATCAAGATAAGCAGGATTGCCAAAGCCGAGCTTTTGAACGAAACATTTGAGCCCGATCAAAAACGTATAAAACGAATAGAAGACCGGCTTGTAAAAAGTTTCGGCATGTTCGACAGGGTCGAGCCAAAAGTATACAAGGTGAAAATCCGCTTCCCTTCCACACCCTATTACAAGATCATTTTTTCAGAAAAGAAATTCCATTCCTCTCAGCAAATGACGGAAACCAAAAAAGACAGCATCCTGCTCAGTCTGAGTGTTCCCATCGGCATGGACCTTGTCAATTGGGTGCTTGCCTGGCCCGAGGCGGTGGTGGTGGAACCAAAGGAACTTATAGAGGAAATGCGGGTTGTGGCAAGGACATTGACGAAGAAGTATGGGAAATAGAAACTACTCAAGCCGCACTGCGCAACATCTCACCTTGACATACCAGATTTCCTCTGCCGCGCGCCAGGCAGGACTGGAAGGTGAGCTAAAGCGAATTGCCGGCTGACCCCGGCCGAAGGCCATCGGGGCGGTCCGGCAACGAGGCCGAAGGCCGAGCCTGGAAGGAGGGCCGCCGCGGCGAAGCCGCGGGGCGCCCAAATTTTCTTTATTCTATTAATGCATTATTATCTGCCTCTATAACTATCCGCCTCAATCCCCAACTCCTCCATCAATTTCATCAACCACTTCCTGTCAATATCCAGTAATTTTGACGCCTGCGACACATTCCCTCTCGTTCTCGCAAGGGTCTGGGTGATTATTTCCTTCTCCGCAATTGCGCGCGCCTCCTTGAGCGTTCCCGTGGGAAGCTGCGCGCCCGCGCTCCTCAGCACCGAAGACGCGGTGATCTGGATCGACTCTTTACCGATGCGATTGTCGGACGAGAGCAGGATGGCCTTCTGGACGACGTTCTCGAGCTCGCGCACGTTGCCGGGCCAGTGGTGGGCAAGCAGCGCGTTCTGCGCGGAGGCCATGAGGGACTTCTGTGGAAGCCCGAACTGCTGGCAGTATTTCTTGACAAAAAATTCCGCCAGAAGCACCGTGTCCTGGCCGCGCTCGCGCAGCGGCGGCATCACGATCGTGAGCACATTGAGCCGGAAGAACAGGTCCTGCCTGAATTTGTTCTGCGCCACCTCGTCTTCCAGCTTCTTGTTGGTCGCCGCCACGATGCGAACATCGGTCTTGATGTTTTCGGTGCCGCCCACGCGCACGATCTCTGAGTCCTGAAGCACGCGCAGGAGCTTCACCTGGAGCGACAGCGGCAGCTCGCCCACCTCGTCGAGGAACACGGTGCCGCCGGCCGCCGCCTCGAACAGGCCGATGGCGCGCTGGCTCGCGCCTGTAAAGGAGCCCTTTTCGTGGCCGAACAGCTCGCTCTCGATGAGGTTCTCCGGGATGGCGCCGCAGTTGATGGCCTTGAAGGGTTTGGCGCTCCTGCGTGACCGCTCGTGGATGAACCGCGCCATCAGCTCCTTGCCGGTCCCCGTCTCGCCGTAGATGAGCACCGGCGAGTCGGTGGCGGCGAGCTTTGCGGAGAGCGCGACCGTCTTCGCCATGACGGCGCTCTCGTGGATCATGCCGCCCGCGGTGTCCATGGTCGCGGCCTGCAGGCGGGCAATGGTCTCGGCCTGGCGCCGGCGCTGTTCGCTGTTGACAAGCAACTCTGAAAACAGGGGCAGGAGACGGTCGCAGAACATCCTGTCCTCTTCCGTAAAGGGGCGGCTATTCTGGAGCTTGTCAAGGTAGAGGTATCCAAGGACCCTTCCGCAGTCCGAAAGCGGCGCGCAGAGCACTGATGCAATGAGGTTCCGCTCAAGCGAACTCTGCGGATCAACCGTGTCCTTCCAGTCGGTGTCGTTCACCAGCACGGTCTGCGATGCGTTCTTCGCAAAATCTATTGCCCGGTTTGAAAAGCGGTCAAGCCCGCTCTCGACGGGATACCGCGCAATGGTCCTTCGCTCTCCGGTTTCCGGATCTTCTCCCACCACACGGGCGGCGTCGCATCCGACAAGCCGCGACACGCTCACGACAAGATCGGAGGTTACGTCCTCGTTCTTGTTGCGCAGGAGCGACACAACTGCAGAAACAAGATCGGACAGCGGTGCGGCCGTCATCATTTTCGATCCGCCGACTTCACCGACCGCGCTTTCGTGGTAGACGAACTGGGCCTTTCCGACGGCCACCGCATCTCCGTTACTCAGGACACAATCGCCCGGTGCGGGCTTCCCATTCACACTGATCTTGACATCAGAGGAAAGCGAGGAAAAGCTGTACCGTCCGGCCTGAAACACGAGATGGGCGGCAATGGCAGGGAGCGACTTGTCAGTGATGCAAATCTGGCACGAAGCGGACGAGCCGACCGTGACGATGCGGCCCGAAAGCGGATATTCCTTCTTCGTTGCTGTTTCAATAAGGCGCGGCACAAGCTGGGTTGTCATGGTTCTCCCGGTTTCACTGAACTTCGGCAATGGCAATGGACTTGGACTCAAACGGAAGCATGGTTACTTTTTCGCGCCACAGCAGGCGGCCGTGCTCGTCGCTCCATGCGAGTGAGTGCATGCCGGGCGGGAGCGCGATGCCCGAGGTGTAGTCGGTGACCCTGTCCACGGCTGTGCCGTTGACAAGAAGCTTTCCATGAGACGGCCGGGCCGGGACATACAGCGTTCCGCAGAGGCGACCGCATCCTGCCGAGTCGAGACGGAACGGCACATTGCCGACGGCCGCGCCCGCGGAGGCAAGGCCTCCGGTGCGAAGCATGGAGGCGAGTGTCTTTGTCCGGTCGTGGTGGAGCGACATGCGCAGTGAAACTGCACTGTTATCCGGAGTCCAGTCCCTGCTGCGGCGGCCGACGGCAAACGCGAACAGCAGCAGGCACGCGCATGCGGAGGCCACGGCCGCATAGCCGATGCGCCGTCTGATCCGCTTGCGCTGCACGTACTTGGGAAACGAATTCATGAGGCCCACGGCCTCGGTGTTCTTCGGGTTCTCCTCGATGCTTTCCACCAGGAGCCAATACGCCTCGTCCTCGCGGCCTCCGTGCAAAAGGAGCCTCGCCGCAGCGGCGAGCTTTACCGACAGCTGTTCCGACGACAGTGCCTGCGAAAGCCGCCGCCAGTTGGGCTGACCCACATGCATCGCCGTGCGTTGCCATAACGCAAGCATCTCGGAGCCGGAAGCCGGCCGTTTCGAAGGGTCGTCGCGGGTGCATCCGGCGAGGAACGCAGCATACGGCTCGCCGGGAACGATGTCGTGGAGTATTCTTCCCGCCGCGAACACGTCGCAGCGCAGGGGATCCACGCCCTGCCCGCCCGTCCACAGTTCGGGCGCCATGTAGGCAGGTGTTCCCTTGACAATGCCGGAAACCGACTGTCTTCCGTCGGACACGTTCTTGGTGAACCCGAAATCGACGAACATGACGCCCTTGTCGGGCGAGACAAGGATGTTCTCCGGCTTGAGGTCGCGGTGCGCGAACCCGAGCGTGTGCAGCGCGGCGAGCGAGCGTATCATGTGGTCGGCCAGCCACAGCCGTTCCTCGGTCGAGGGAAAATGCGCCACGAGCGACGACAGCGATACGCCCTTGATCCATTCCATCACGATGCACACCTGCGAGCGCCACTCGAACACGTGGTACACCTGGGGGATGCAGTCGGCGCGGATGCGCGCCTGCGTGGTGGCCTCCTTCATGATGTCGCGCTTCTTGGCGGGGTCTTTTTCGTGCAGGACCTTGATGGCGACCAGCCGGTCGAGCGCGGTCTGGCGCACGCGGTAGACGGACGCGAACGCGCCCTCGCCCACGCGCATGGGATGAGAGTAGCCTGTGGGAAGCCTGGGGATCATTGGCCGCCTTCCCGCACCTTCTTCTCGGCGAGCGCGCACCAGAACACCATGTCCTTGTCCCCCGGTGACGCGGCGAGCGCCGCGAGCCACTGGGTGCGGGCATCTTTGTGCCTGCCGGCCTGCCAGTACACCATGCCGAGATTGAAACGGGCCGACGCGCTGCCGCTGTCGAGCGCGACCGCCTTTTTAAACAGCGCTTCCGATTTGTCCACTTCGCCCAGGCGGTAGTAGATGATGCCCGCCAGGTTCACCGGCTCGATGGCCCTGTTGTCGCATTCGATGGCGCGCGACAGCGCGTCGAGCGCGGCGACCGAGTCGTGCGACG
>DATFYJ010000441.1:0-5235 GCA_035315105.1 Chitinivibrionales bacterium | reverse complement strand
GCATCCGGCAGAAACACGACGACAAGGTTCCTCGGCATCCTTTCGAGCAGAGGGCTGGCCGAGAAGGTGATTGCACGGTTTAATCTTGTTCATGCATACGGCTTTGACAGGCGGGCAGGGTACTCGATAGAGGACGTGATCGAACGGTATTTTCGCAACGTCGAAACGTCGGAGGACAACCTGGGAAATATCGCGATTTCGGTTTTCGATGAAGATCCGGTGCGCGCCGCTTCGATGGCGAATTACATCGCGGGTGAATGCGACACCGTCAGTCAGCAACTTTCCCGGCAGAGCGCAGAGAATTCTCGTGTCTTTTTTGAGCAGCGGCTCGTCGAAATCAGGCGTGACCTTGATGCCGCGATGCGGCGACTCTCAGACTTCCAGGCCGAAAACAATGTTTTCGCTCTGGATCAGCAGGTCGAATCCTCCTTCGGCGCGCTGGACGACAGGGAAGGCGAACAAATGGCGGTTGACCTGCAGATCGCCGGGATACGGAATGAATTCCGTTCTGAAAACCAACGCCTTTCCGAGCTGGAAGAACAGGAACGCGTTCTGCAGACCAAGCTACGCGAATACATGGGTACTGGCGGGACGATTTTTCCGGCGCTGGGCAAACTTCCCCGGAGCGTGGTGCGGTACGGTGAGCTGCTGCGCGACGCAAGGATTCAGGAGACATTGTACGAGTACGTGTTCCGTTTCCGCGAACAGGCAAGGCTCGAGGAAGCGAACAACGTGCCCACGCTGTATGTCCTGGAAAATGCAAAGGTGCCCGAGAAGAAGACGCAGCCAAACCGGACTATTATTTGGATGATGTTTCTTTTTGGCGGGTTCATCGTGACATCGTTGGTCGAGTGCGCGGTACGGTGGTGGAACATTCAGCGCGGCCGCCGGACGCTCACCTATGAGAAGTGGCACAATGTCGGCCTGCTTCTGGGGTGGAAAGGGCTTTGGTTTTCGCCTGAGGTGCGCGGGGGGAAGGCGCAATGACACTGGTTTTTCTCGCCATCTTCTGCGCTGCGCTTTTCTCAGCGTATTATTACAGGAGAGACATCTTTTCTCCGGCGAGGATGTTCATCTGCGTCTATTCGCTGCTGCTTGCCGTCAATTCCCTGCGCTTGAGCGGCTACCAGACGCCGTGGGCGCTATCCACACATTTTCTCTTCTGGGGCGGGCTCCTCTGCTTTATTGCGGGGGCGGGGATAGCGCACGCCGTTGACCGGATACGCAATCCGTCAATCGCAATAGATGCCGCGAGCGTCAAGGCGGCGTTGTGGACAAGCGCGCTCGAAACGGACTGGAAATGGTTCCTGTTCTTTTTCCGGGCATGCGCTGCAGTGTTCATCGTGAGTTACGTCATGTCATATCTTATCAGCGGAACAATTCCCATTCTTTCTAAGCCTGAGGCGGCCGACAAGGCACGTATTGCGTTTTTCATGGCCTCACTTCCCACGAATTACGGGCTGTTCGCCGGCCCCATGACCCTTATCCTCGGGTCGGAGTATCTCCTTTTTTCGGGCGGCTCCAAGCGGCACATGGCAGAGGTTATTGCTGTGGTCGCCGTGACCCTGCTGCTTTACATAACAGTCATCACCAGGCTTGACCTGTTCAGGGCCGTACTGTTTGCCGTCATCATGTACCATTACGGCAGAAGGAGGCTCATGCCCCGGCACCTTCTTCTTGCCGGCGCGCTTTTTGTCGCCGCGTTCCTTCTTTTCTTCTTTCTAAGGGTCCAATACGACACATTCGGCATGTGGGTCGAAGCGCAGAAAGTCCACGTTCCCAAGCATTTTCTCTGGTGTGCCAACATGTACACCTACATCGTCAACAATTTCTGGAATTTTGATTACGCGGTTCGCCGGTACGTGGACGGCACCTTTGCCTATCCCCGTCAGTGGGGATTCAGCCTGGCGCGGCCCGTGTTTGGGCTTTTTTCCCTCGAGTTTCCGTTTGCACAGAGCAACGGCTTCGATTCAATTATGAACGAGTCGGTAAGCATGCTCAAGGGTCTCAACACCATTGTCTTCCCCTGGCATTTCTACAAGGATTTCGGCGCGTTCGGCGTCTACTTTCTGCCGCTGCTGTTCGGCACGATCATTACCGTGTTCTACGTGAATACCATGCACGCGCCGTCGCTTTCAAGGATGGCGGTGTGGGCGCAGGTGGCCCCGCTCATCATCTTCAGCTACAGTTTTGCCATGTGGGAATTCTGGTTTATCTATATGAACTTTGCGGTCATCGCCGCTGCCCACCGGCGGCTGCGGACGGGCGGGGTCAGCGCGGCGCGTTTGCCGCATCAAGAAACGAGTTGAGGTAATTGATCTCCGCCGACGCGCGGTCGAGAAGGTAGTGCGTGTTGCGGTCGGCGCCGTTGAGGCGCAGCGCGGTATTGTAATCCGCAATCACCTGCTCGAACAACGCCCTGCTCTCGAGAAGGTTCTGCACGATAGCCTGCCTTGACTGATTGAAATTCTGCGATTGCCGCAGGTTGTATTCCTTGAATTCGAGGATCTGGCCGCCCAAGGTGTACCCTTCGGCCTCGAAATTCCTGTCGACGGCATCCTTGACCTCTGCGACGGAATCCGCGTCAATGCCGCACAGCTGGGAAAAAACGTTTTTTCGGTACGCCATCAGGGGGGACAGCCCCATAAACGGCCTGTCGAGCAGCCGGAATTTGGAGAAGATGATGCAGGGCCTGTCGTCGGTGTTGAGCGGGAGGCCGCCCTTGAATTCGTCGATGGCGTCCTGGTCGAGAACGAAACCGCTCAGCAGATCGTAGACGCTCGCAACGTTCACCCGGCCCAGGTCTTCGCGCACCAGACTGTCGGCGAGCAGCGCCTTCGCCTTGCCGTAATCCACCCTGAGCGGTGATTTCGAGCCGATGAGCACGGTGTGCCCCATGGTCTTGTATCCGCCCGAATAATACACCGCGACGTAGGGAAACGCCGTATGGAAGGTGGCGAGGATCACCCGGTAATCCCGTTCGAGGATGCCGTGCAGGGGAATCCACTGGCACATAACGCCCCGGTCGGTGAGCCTGTCGCGGCACAGCCCGTAGAATTCCTTTGTGTAAAGTATCCAGCTGTCGCTGCTCGTGGGGTGCGTGGCGTCGGCGCTGATGATGTCGTACTTCGTGCGAGCGGTGAACACGAAGTTGCGGCCGTCGTTGACGATCAGGCGCACCCGCGGATTGCGGACCGCGTCGTGGTTTTCCTCGGTGAAGCAGCGGGAGGCGTCGAACGCCTGCCTGCAAATTTCCACGCAATCGACGTGTTCGATGCCGGGCAGCCTCGCCACGGAGCCGGCCACGATGCCGCTGCCGAACGTGACGATGAGTGCGTTTTTCGGCTCCGGCGAGTACAGCGCCGGCAGGATGCCGAGGAACCTGAAGGCCCGCATGCTGAAATAGTCGGTGCTCACCTCGCCCGTGCCGTCGATGAGAAGGTATTTCTGGCCGTTGTTCCGGGCATCCTGGAACACCGCGGTAGTGCCGTTGACGTTTTCCCTGCAGTAAAGCAGCCGGTTGGCGGGTGCGGGGTACTTGTTGCTGTACACCGTGAGAAAAGCGTTTTGGGGGACTCCGAGAATGCACAGCGTGACGACGAAAATGATGCATGCGGCAAGCGCGGCCTTTGATTTCGTTCCGAGGCCGGAGCCTGCCGTCAGGCAGACGAGGCCGACGCCCGCGTTTCCACAGGCCAGGGCCGTGATGCTGTTCTGCACGCCGAGAAGGGGAATAAGGACGAACCCTCCGCAAAAGGATCCCAGAACCCCGCCGATGGTATTGACGGAATACACTTCTCCGACGGACCGTCCGAATGCTTCCCGCTGTTCGGAATACATTCTGGTAAAAAGAGGAAACGCCGCGCCCATGAGCGCGGTGGGCAAAAACAGCGCCAGCGAAAACACTATGAACCGGATTCCTATTTCCCCGCTCCAGCCCGTGCCGAACACTTTGTTGAGGCCGGCAATGAGCGGGTTCATGCCGGCAATCAGCGGGATCGAAAGGATGCATAGGATTCCCACGAGGATTTCGATGCACCCCAGAAAAAGGAATTGATCTTTCCGCTTGTCGGCAAAGCGGGGTACAAGAATTGCGCCTGCCGTGATGCCGAAAAGGAACGTGGTGAGCATGATTGCGAACGAGTGAATGCTGTTGTCAACGAAATACTTGAGGACCCTGAACCACACCACTTCGTAGGCCATGGTACAGAAACCGGCCACGGCAGCCGTGAGGAGAACAACTGCCGCCCGGGTTCTGATGCTGCTGCTGCTCGGGGGTGAAGTTTTCATGCGGTACGGATTCCTGTTCCGAATGCCCGGAAGACCGCGAGCGCAGCGCAACCGATGGCGAGGTCGGCGCCGGCTGCAACGAGCACCGTGATCGTCATTCCCAGGGGGCCCAGCAGGACGAATACCGCGGTGATGCAGCCGACTACACTTCCCAAGGTATTGACCGAATACAAAGCTCCGATGTCCCGCGCCATTCGGTCCTTGCGCGAGGCAAGCATCCGCACGGCTACGGGAAAGGTTGCGCCCATCAGCGTGGTCGGGACTATCATAAGAACGAGCGCGAAAAGAAAAATGATGATCCTGAACGTGAGGTAACTCTGCCCGAACATGGTGTTGATCGCAAGGTACACGGGGCCGAACAACGGGAACACGAGCAGGAGCAGCACCGTTGAAACGGATATGCCGATGTGGACAAACGAGAACACGATGCAATTATTTTTTGCGGTGTCGGCGAGCCTGCCGAAAAAGATGCCTCCGGCGGCCATGCCCAGCATGAACGCCGCGAGCACCGCGCTCACCGCGAACACCGTCACCCCGAACACCAGACTGAACATCCGGGTCCATACCACTTCGTACACCAGATTGCAGGAACCCGAAAGAAAAAAGAGAAGGACCAGGACCATGGCGGGCGGGTTTTTCGGCATTTCCTTTTCCTGGTTGCAAGACTCCGCAATCGATACGGCGGCATTTTTGGCTTCACAGAATATACTATTGCCATGAGCATTCCGGGTGGGGCAAGTGAAAATGCAGCCAGCATGACGAAAACCGAACAGGCCAAGGAACAAACGTGGTGTCAATCCCACAGCGAGCGGATAGCGAGCGACTAAAAGTGTGTTTTTGTTCCACAGGGATGGAAGAACCTCGCAGGTTGGGAGTCACGGCTGCTGCTGCGAGGTTCTTCAATAATTTGGGATTTTTTCGCTATTCCTTTATATATTTTAGGGT
>DATFYJ010000440.1:0-3548 GCA_035315105.1 Chitinivibrionales bacterium | reverse complement strand
TAGCTGGAGATCGCCATGCCGGAACTGGCGTGGCGATCTCCAGCTACGTTGAAGGCGTCCGCGCCGGCGCAGGAGCCATCGACTGCGCCATTGCCGCAATGGCCGGCACCAGCAGCCAGCCGCCCGTTGAGACCATGGCCGCCATTTTCTCGGAGACGGACTATCACGCCGATCTCAACCGCGATGCCATGCTGCGCGTGCACCGGTACTTTGCCGACCTCTATGCGCAGCGCAACACCGACACATCGCTCATGTTCTGCATCGACCCCCAGATCCTCATCCACCAGATTCCGGGCGGCATGATCTCCAACTTCCGCTCACAGCTCGTGAAGCAGAATGCGCTTGACAAACTGGAGGACGCGCTCACGGAAGTCACGCGCGTGCGCGAGGACCTCGGGTGGCCGCCGCTCGTGACGCCCACGAGCCAGATCGTGGGGACCCAGGCGGTGATGAACGTGCTCGCAGGAGAGCGGTACAAGATAGTCCCCAACGAGGTGAAGGACTATTTCCGCGGCCTGTACGGACGCGCTCCGGGGCACGTGAACCCGGAACTGGCAAAGAAGATCCTCGGTGACGAGAAGCCGATCATGGTGCGGCCCGGCGACACCATTGCTCCCATGCTGCCCAAGGCCACCGAGGGAATAGATCCCAAGTACATCAAGAACGAAGAAGACATCATATCGTACTGCATTCTGCCGGAGCCGAGCCTCGAGTATTTCAAGTGGCGTGACATGCCGCCGGACAAGCGTCCCGAAACGCCTGCGGACCTGGAGCTTAAGAAACTGAGCGCTGCCGCAGAAAAGAAAACCTCGGCCACAGCTGAGAAGAAGGAAGAAGCTCCGTTCCTCGACCAGATCCTGCACCCCGATGACTATCGCGGGCTCGGCGAGCTCCTCAACAGGGCCGGAGGACTGCGCCTGGACGAATTGACAGTTAAGAAAGGCGATTTTTCCCTGTCCCTCAAATCGGACACCACGAGAATGCCTGTTATTCCCAAACCGGTTCCGGCCGCCGCTCCCGGGGAGGCTCCGGCAAGAAAAGAGGGTAAACCGGCCGAAACCGGACCCGCAGCCGCAAAGGATGAAAAGAGCGCGCCGCTCCCGGCAGCCGGACCGTCGATCAAGGCGCCTCTGGTCGGCGCATTCTATTCCACGTCCGGACCGAGCAAGCCGAAGCTCGTGAACGTGGGAGACGTGGTGGAGGCCGGGACCAAGGTGTGCATCGTGGAGGCCATGAAGCTGTTCAACGAGATAGTTGCCCCTGTCAAGTGCAAGATCCTTCAGTTCCTCGTGGAAGACGGGACCATGGTGGAGAAGAACCAGCCGCTGATAGCAATAGAAGAAATAAAGTAGTACGTTGCCTATTGTCCTGCCCGAAATATTGCTTTTCAATCCCACAATTATTACTGGTTTGATGGGGGAGGTATCCCCCTCACTTCAGCCCGGCCCGCGGCCGGTCTTCCGCTACCCCCTCCAGGGTGCACCCCGAGAGAAAGTTGTTGCGAAATCATACGTTGCTGCGGGGGCACCCTTGGAGAGTAGTTGTTGGGTGAATGGGTAAAAGTTGACAGTTGAAAGTTGAAAGCAGGAAGGAGAACCGACCCGATCCCGAGCGAAGTCGAGGGGAGGGGAAATCCCAGCATTTCTTGCAATTTGCCCAGTTAGTACAATTATTGGTAAGCCCGGAAATGTTGATTTTTTCCGTTCTACAGAGTAATTTTCAAGCGGTTTTAAAAGGGGACCTTTTTCATGGCAGTGCCGCCATCCGGAGCAAGATTGGCCAATTACAGCGTACTTCACTATCCGGACAAGTCGCCTTTTTCCGCGCACCAAATCGTGTCGGCGGCCGCGGTCGCCATTCTCACTGCGGCGCTATTTGCCGGCAGCAGTGCGCAGTCTTCCGACGAGCCGATCATAACCCCCTTCGGCCAGACCGGGCTCAAATACACCGAAAGCGCGAAAACGCTCGGCGCCGGGAGGCTGGTTATTTCGGCGTTCGGCGACATGAGCCTTGACGCTTCGGAAATAGATCACGTAAATGTCAACAGCGACAAGCGCAACTGGGGCCTCACTCCCACAAGCACCCAGTTCAGCCTCATGCCGGCGCTCGGGTTTGGTATTACGAATTTCCTGGATTTTTCCGCAGCGCTTCCGCTGTACATCGACAGGGTATCGAAGTACGATTCGCTTCCTCCTCTGCGTCTCGCAAGTTACGGCGGCCTTCAGGGCGGCATGGGCGATCTTGAAATGCGGCTCAAGCTGCAGGTGCCGCCTCGCAAGGGGCCCCGCGTTCTCGACATGGCATATCTCCTTGGTGCGAGCTTTCCCACGGGCAACAAGACGCAGGGTTTTTTCCCCCGTCATACCTATTATCTTCTGAAGGATTCCACCCAGATAACGCCCAGCGGCGACACCGCGCAGGCAATCTCTGAATATTATTCGTCGGGCGCCGTGGAAACCGAAGGTAAAATCATTCTTACCTTCAACTGTTGGGAACACGGCGCCGTGATTCCGCTCCAATTGCATCTCAATCTGGGGACCCGGCTTATTTTTGCGCGCGGATTCGATGAAGTCATCCTTTTTGATGCCGCGGCCGAATACAGACCTGCGCCTTGGTTTTCGCTGTATGCGGAATTGAGCGCGGAACCGAGGCTTGAGAACATCTCCAAGAACTTTGCGATCGGGAACGATCCTCTCAGGATTTCTCCCGGTTTCACCATTCACCTCCCGGAAGGCATGTTTATCTCGCTGGGCGGCGACTGGGGGCTTTCTTCGCACGACCCGATTACCTACGAAAAGGACGGCGCCTTCACCGCGGCGCGGCTGCAGCCCGATTGGATGGTGAGCGTCGCTGTGGGGTGGACTGGTTTCCTTTACAAGGTTGAACCCGGGAAGAAAGTGGCAAAGGGCGGCGACAGCGACAACGACGGGATACCGGATTCAATTGACAAATGCCCCATGGTTCCCGAGGACTGGGACGGGTTTGAAGACCAGGACGGGTGCCCGGACTACGACAACGACAAGGACGGCATCGCCGACTCCGTCGACGAGTGCCCCGACGATCCCGAGGACTACGACGGGTTCCGCGACAAGGACGGCTGTCCGGACCCGGACAACGACGGGGACGGCATCTGCGATCCGTGGGTCGCCGACCAGCACCGCGAGGACCAGTACGCAAAGATCTGCACGGGCGTTGACAAATGCCCCAACCTGCCCGAGGATTTCGACGGCTTTGAAGACCAGGACGGCTGCCCGGACTACGACAACGACCTCGACGGCGTTCCCGACAGCCTCGACAGGTGCCCCAACGAACCCGGCCCCGCCGACAATCAGGGATGCCCCAAGCCCGTGGAGGTTCCGAAGGTAAAAGAGATCAAACACGGCAGGCTCATTCTGAAAGGCGTCGAATTCAAGGGCGCCTCCGCCGATCTTACGCCCGAGTCCTTTCAGAAACTCGACGACGTTTTCGAATCGCTCAAAGCGTATCCGGGAACAAAGATTGAGGTTTGCGGTTACACCGACAACACCGGCAACCCGGCCGCCAACAGA
>DATFYJ010000439.1:0-4744 GCA_035315105.1 Chitinivibrionales bacterium | reverse complement strand
ATATTCCTTGCCGCTGCAGTCGCACGTGTAAATCCACCTGATGGTCTGGTCCGCGCTGTCGCCCGTCTCGATGCCCATGAGCTTTTCGAGTTCGAAGGCAAAAATGTTCTTTTTTGCGTCGACGGCAATGCCGCGCTTGGCCGTGCAATCGAGATCTCCCGTGACAAGGAAATCCTTGACTTCATGGCTCTTTATGTCGAAGAGCGCGAATCTCCGGGTCTGGGTGTATCCGATCACCCGGTCGGAGAATAACGGCAGGAAGGAAAGCTGTCCCCCGGAAACCTGCTGGAAATAATCGGCCCGGATTTCCTTGATCGCCAACGTGTCGTACTCGAAAAGCACTGCGCTTGCCGCGTTGTTGAGGTCGAGCGTGGCGACTGCGCCGGGCAGGGGAACCGGAAAAATGAATTTGATCTCTTCCCCGCGGGATTGGGGAGGGATTGCAAATGGGGTCGCATGGATTGGTGATTCTCGTGCCAGTAGAAACGAGGACTGGGAATTCATGAGTTCTCCTTGATGGAAGACCGTCAGTCCGTGATGATGGAACGCGGGAGGGGATGCGAATGCGGTAAGCGCTGCGATCAGCAAGCAACAGGCTTTACGCAACGCACTCATGATCGCCCCCGAACTCAGGCGTTCTTCTTGAGTGAGTCGATCTTCAGCTTCATCCTGCCCACCATTTTGTATCCGTCAATCAGTTTGTTGTCGGTTTCCTTGAGACCCCAGGAAAGCATCACTTTTTTTATGTCGTCCCGAAGCGAAAAGAAATCGTAGAACTCGAAAGGATTGATCATGCTGAACCGTTGCCACAGCGAGGGACTGCCGCGCTTGAGATACCCTTTTTTCCGGAGCGCGTCGTCGAGCTTGTTCACCTGTTCGAGGTTTGCGTCGTAAAAGGCGCGATAGTTCTTTCCGTCGATTTCGGTAACATACCAATCGGTGCCGAACATGATCCGGCTGAGCAAGCGGGCTCCCTTTTCCGCGCTTTTGTCAAAGACTGACTGAATGGTCGACAGAACCTTGTCGTAGTGCTCTGCAATCTGAAAACACGAGATGTCGGTGTACAGGTTCGGGTATTTGCCGCAGGTTATCATGTCGACAACGGTGTCGCGCCAGTTGTAGACAAGCGCGTCGCTCTGTTTGGCGCCGCTATTCTTTATCGCTGCTTCCGAGCGCCACCCGGCATACAGGATATCGACTGCGGCGTCGCCGCCGCCGGCGAAATGGGCCAGGCACAGTTTGAGGCCGCTGCATCCGGGAAGATCGAGGACTTTCTTCCAGCACTGCGGTGCGGCAATGTTCTCCATGAAAAACTGGACCTGGGGCGAGACACCACCGATTGTCGATTGATAAAGGCTGTACGATTTGTTCTCCGGGGTCCGTGACGGCTTGGCGCTGCGGTAATACCCGAGATAGTTTTCCCATTCGTGGGTGTGGTAGCCGCCCGGGCTGCAATGGACCAGAATGGGGATTTTTTGCTTCGCGCACTCGGCGTAGAAATTGTTCAGATGCGGCAGATGCTCGTCGAGAGGATGATAGCCGAGCGATGGGTACATCTTGAAGCCGAGGAAAACGCGAGGGGAGTGCTTTGGCTCCGGGTCGGCGCTCGTGGTTTGCAGCAACCGTGAAAAAGGAAACTTCCACGAATTGATCCACCGGCGGGGATCGTAGTGGTACAGGGGAAAAAGCTTCCAGGGATTTTTCATGGCAACGCCCACGGAACGCGTCATCTGCGTCGGATAGTTTTCGAACAGCTTGGTCTCTTCGAGGTACATCCACTGGGCAGGACCCTTGGTGCCGGAGGCGTCCCTGTCGTAGCGGTAATAGCGAAAGGAATCAAACGGCTCCGACTGGACATTCTGCAGCGCATCGTGGCCGGGTTCGTAATCCGGAGGAAGGGAGGCGTTGATCTGGATCTCGACACCCTCGGAATTGACAAAGGAGGACGGAACGTAATAGCGTTTGGCTGCCTTTCGGTACACCGGCAGGCCCTGGTAGCCGTCGAGGTGCGCGTATTCCATGTCCATGAGCAGGCAGACAAGAGGATTGAAGGGCGCGGCCTTGCCGGGAATGGCTGCGCAGGCCCTTGCGCCGATCACGTCCGTGCCGTTTTTCTGGATCGAAAGCAGGTGCGTAAGGTTGACAAGGTCATTTTCGGTGCCCTGGACGATGTTCGCCGCGGTCTCGCAAACCGCGGCGGCGGCGCCGACAGCGGCGCTGTTTGCCTTGGTTTCCTCTTTGACAAGGTTCAGAAACGCCTCGGCGCCGGCGTGAAAGGCGGCCTGAACGCCATGGTCGAAAAACGATTGTGCCACGGATGCGGCGCCGTCGCCGATGGACTGGGCGAGTTTTTTGAGGCCGCTTGCGCAGCTGCCGGCGATTCCCGTCACCGTCTGCGCGAGCTTGGCCGCGCCGGCGCTTGCCGAGGAAACCGCGCCGATGATCCCCTCGGCAATGTTCGCGGCGAGTTCCACGGTGGAAAGCGCGAGCTTTTCCTGAGGCGTGCTCAGGCGGTAGTCGTCCACGACCGGCCCCGCCGACTGCGCGGCCTTCGAGACCTGCGCGCGCGCTGTTTCCATTTTCGCGCACACGCGCTGGACCACGGCGTCGAGGTCCGATGCAAGGTCTGCGCCCGCCGAAAGCTCGTCTTTGACAAACTGTAAGATTCCGCAGACCGTGTCCAGGCCCGTGCGCGATTCCTGCGCGACGATCTTCCGCTGGGTCTGCAGTATGTTCTGCGCGACGCCGACAAGCAGGATCGCGCAGCTGTTTTCGGCGGCGTTGAGCGCAGCGCCGGCATTCCGTGCCAAGCCGCCGAGCTTCGCTGCGATCGCGGAGATTTTTTGCACCTGGTCGCGCACGATCGCGCTGTCGACAAGTTTGGCCGGCAGGGAATCCGCCGAGGCGTTGATGAGCGACCGGGGAGCGAGCTTGAGCCCCGGGAGGATCGCCTCCGGCATCTGCGCCCAGGCAACGGGCAGGGGCGAGCAGTTGCCGCTCATGATGTGCATGTGCGCGTCGATGACGCCGCAGGAAGGAATGACGAACGTCTGCGCTTCCCCGGTGTGGGCTTTCAGCTTCGTGCTCATCGGACAAAAATCTTTCTCGTAAAGAAACGCGCTAGGTCTGCTGTTCGTCTTCGTCCACAAATTCGAGGTCGCACGGGCCTGGAGGAACATCGTCTGCGCGGCAGCGGCCGTCCTTGTCGAGCGTGATCGATTTCGTTGTGCCGTCGGCAAACGTAACGTTGGCTTTGTAGTCGGCATACGGCGCACCGTATTCGTCCGTAAACACGAGTTCTGCGAAGTCCTTGAACGAAAGCAGGCCGGATTCCCGGTTCACGCCGATCCGTATTCCGTCGAGTACGACAATAAAAAAGTATTGGGGAGCGGCATAGTGTTTTTTGTGTTTGGAAAGCTCTTTCTCGGTGAGAATGCCGTCGGTAGCGTCGGCGTACTCGAAGCGCCACGCAAGCTCGATCTTCCCGTTCGAAACGGTGGCGGGGATCGAGGTGACCGAGCGGTCGACGGCGTTAGGATCATGTTCCTTGACAAGCACAATCGCTTCGTCGCCGTCGGCCACGCCGCCGTCGAATTCGCAGGTGAGCGTGACGTCGTCGCTGCGGTGGACCGTGTCCCTGTCCCACGTCAGGCGTTTCACACTTGGCCGGGGTTTCACCGGAATCCGGTTGGATTCGGCCACAAGGCCATGTTTGGGCAGCCTTGCCTCAAAGTAAATAAGGTCGCCAATTTCGACCTTGTCTGGAATGTCAATTTCGCCCGCATATTCGTTTTGCTTAATCTTCCCGCTTGCCGAGCCGAGTTTCGTGCCGTTTTCGCTTTTCCCGGTGATTTGGATCTGCGCTCCATCACCCACGAAGGATGTTTTCACCTGTACCGATGCCGTGCCGCCGGCGCGGCCGGCGCCGGACAGCCACAGCGCCGAGACGAGCTTTCCCTTGAGAGAAATCTTGTGCTTTGCGTTGGTGGACTTGGTGTAGGTTGCAGCCATGAATGTCCCGGCGGCCGGCCTACTGAGGCTCGACAGGCGTGAGGCTATCAACGATCTTGTCGACCTCGTCGGCAATGGTGGAAAGCGTTGCCTTTGAGAAGGTTGACGTGAAGACATACCCCCTGCCGCTGTCGATGATGAAGTACTGCTTCTGATAATACGTCACTTGGTCGGCCGGCGTGTATTTGTAAACCGCCACGCGCAGTGCCCGGCCGGACGGCGCGGCCCGGTCCGCCTCGGACAGCATCTCGAACGCGGGGAGCGCCTTTGCAGACAGGGAAAGCTGGCCGCGCGCGAATTCCGCAAGCGTTACCTTCTTGTCAAGTTCCGGCAGAATCGAAAGCACTAGGTTGTGCTGGACGCCCCCGTCAAGCGGGCCTTCGAAGGTGTGGACCGTGGTCTCCTTCCAGCCGTCAGGGAAGGTAAGGCGGAAAAGGGAGTTTGTCGGCATGAGGGCTGCTTTCTCCTGGAGACGCTTGCACAGTACCGTTTCAAAATAGCAATCGCAGGGAAGGCATGACAATAGTAAAATGTTTATCAAAAATTAGGGAAGCTGTTGGAGGGGGAGGTGTCCCCCTGGCCCCCGGCTTCCGTCGCTGCGCGCCGGTGATCCGGGGGCACACCCCCTCGTAGGTGGCCCCCAAGAGAGTTGGTTGGCAAGATAGAAACTTCAGCTGCGGGGGCACCAAGAAAGAGAGTTGAAGAGTAAAAAATTCAAAGAGACAACTCTGCC
>DATFYJ010000438.1:0-2783 GCA_035315105.1 Chitinivibrionales bacterium | reverse complement strand
GATTTTGCGGAATTTCCGCAGCTGTTTTACCTCCTGCACAAAGACCTGCACGATGCGAATGCCGGAGATGTTCTCGTTGAGGAATGCATTGAGTTCCGCGATTTTCGTGCGGATCTCGCGGTAGGCGCCGCGCGCCTTGATCCGGAAAAGCAGCGTGACCGCGAACAAGAAGGGAAATGTGACTGCCACGGCGCAGGCTAGGTAAACGTTTGCGTAGAACATGACAACGGTGATCCCGGCCAGAATGAGAATGTCCTGGAACAGGGTGACGAGCACCGAGGAGAACATCTCGTTGAGCACCTCAACGTCGTTGGTCACCCTGTTGACAAGCCTGCCCACCGGGTTCCTGTCGAAATACGCCGTTTCCAGCGACAAGATGTGTGCAAAGAGGTCGCGCCGCAGATCGCGCATGGAGCGCTGCGACAGCCTCATAAGCGACACGATCTGCAGGTACGACGCAACAAACTGCACCGAAAAGACCGAAATGATGAGCAGGACGAACCACCCGACCCTTTCCACGTCGGCGTGACGGAGGGCCAGCAGTTCTCTGTTTGTAAACACGGCAAGCGCCGAAGGCTTCACCAGGAACATGCGGTCCGGATACTCCAGCGCCTCTCCCCGGCCTACCAGCGACGACAGCTTTCCGGCCGCGCTTCCTTGCAGCACGGGCCTCTCGACAAGCGCGTACTTCTGGGCCGACAAGACGCCCAAGGCAACGAACGAGCGGATCTGCGCCGGAGAAAAGAAAGAAAGCCGTGACTGGAACAAGAACGAACGCCCGTCCGAAAGCCGCACGGCCTTCTTTTCCCGCCGTGTCAATTCGGCACTGTGCGCGGCCGGCAGGAGCCCCTCGTTTACGAGGTATCCCTGTTTCACCACATACCGGTCGATGATGGTCTTGGTGAGAAAAGGCACCGCAAGCGTGGCGGACGTGATCACCATCACGCAGGCAAGGGAGAAAAAGAGCTGTCCCCTGTAGGCCATCACGTAGCCGAACAGGATGCGCATAAGGCGCCTGTCGAACAGGGCGGTGCCTGCGCTTTCTTCTTCGTGGAAATAATCCACCGTGACTTCGCCCCTATTCCTGTGCGATGTTCTCTTCAAGCGTCTGCAGCCCGTGCAGACGCGCGTAAAACCCGTCGGCCGAGAGCAGCTCCTCGTGGGTCCCCTGCTCGGTAATTTTCCCGTCCGAAAGCACGATGATTGAATCGCAGCGCATCACCGTGGAGACGCGGTGCGCGATCACGATGGAGGTGCGGCCCTGGATCTCCGGCACGAGCGAGGTGAAAATCTCCCGCTCTGTCGCGGCGTCCACCGACGACAGCGCGTCGTCGAGCACGAGGATGGCGGGATTGACCAGCAGCGCCCGGGCGATTGCCAGCCTCTGTTTCTGCCCGCCGGACAGCGTGATGCCGCGCTCGCCGACCAGGGTTGAAAACCCCTTCGGGAATTGCAGAATGTCGCGCTCCACGGCAGCCAGCCTTGCCGCGCGCGCGACCGCCTCGGGGCGCGCCGCGCCCTCGCCCACGCCGAACGCGATGTTGTTCTCCACCGTGTCGGAAAACAGGAAGGAATCCTGCGGCACATACCCGATGGACGAGCGCAGCGCCGCGGCAGGGATGTCGTTGATGTCGTATCCGTCAATCTCAATCCTGCCGCGCTCCACGGGAAACAGGCGGAACAGCAGGGATATAAGCGTGGTCTTTCCGGCCCCGGGCTTTCCCATGATGCCGAGCGACGAGCCGGCCGGAATGGAAAGCGTGATGTTTTTGAGCACGTCCGGTCCGCCGGGGCCGTAGCGAAACGTCAGGTTTCGAATTTCAATGCCGCCCTTGGCGGCCGAGCCGGTGGCGCCCCTGGGCGGAGGCAGAACATCGGGCTTTTCCTCCATGAGAACAATGATGCGCTTTGCCGAGGCCATACCGCGCTGGTACATGTTGTACACCCAGCCCACGGCCATCATGGGCCACACAAACAGCCCGATGTAGAACGAGAACGACACGAACTGCCCCAGGCTCACCTCGTTTGCAATCACGAAGCGGGACCCGAAAAAGTACAGCAGCGACATCGACAGGGCAGCGAGAAAGCTGATGAGCGGAAAGAAGACCCCGAACAGCTTTACCAGCCGGATGTTCTTTTCCACATACGAATCGCATTCCCGCACAAAAGAGCCCAGCTCATGTTCCTCCTGCACGAACCCCTTGACAACGCGGATTCCCGATAGGGACTCCTGCGCGCACGACGAAATGTCGCCGAACGACTCCTGCACGTCGGCGAACCGCGCCTGGATCACCTTCCCGAAGCGCAACATGATGAAGACGATGACGGGAAGCGGCGTCACGGTGAGCAGGGTGAGCGGGACGTTGATTGACAGCATGAAGAAAAGCGACATGGTGCCCATGAACGCCGCGTCGGTGAGCCCGATGAGCGCCGGCCCCGTGGCCATGCGGATGGCGTTGAGGTCGTTGATAAGTAGGGCCATGAGGTCGCCGGTCTTAGTCCTGTTGAAAAAGGAGAACGACAGGCCGGTCAGGTGCGAGAACATGTCCTCGCGCATCTCGGTTTCGATTTTCCGCGCCGGCCGCGTGATGCACAGCCGCCACAGGAACCGCAGCGCCACCATGGCAAGCGCGAGGCCCGCGATCTTCAACGCGTTTGTCAAAATGGCCTCGCGCGCAAAGTTCTCCCGGCCGAGCAGGTCGACCGTTGCGCGCACAATTTGCGGGATAATAAGCTGGCACAAATCAACGGCCACGAGCAGGAGCATGCCGGCGGCGAGAGAG
>DATFYJ010000437.1:0-2252 GCA_035315105.1 Chitinivibrionales bacterium | reverse complement strand
CACTTCTTGTCAAGCAGCTCACCTCGCCCGTCCGGTGGGTGGAATCGGTGGCCGTGATCGCGAAGAACGATCCCGGAACCTGCTGCGAAGCCGGGCCCGGTGCGGTGCTGTGCGGTCTCGCTAAAAAGTGCAATTCGTCCCTCAATGTTGTTCCATGCGGAAGGGTTGAAGACGTATATTCTATGGTTCCTTGAGCCGTTTTGTGCAAGGTTCGTCCGCTTTTGACGTGTTTTCTGGGCTCACGGCACTGCAAAAACATATCCGGAGTCTACGGTTTGATACAATTGGCTGGCAAGAATGCTCTTGTCACCGGGGCCGGCCGCGGTATTGGCAGGGAAATCGCTCTCACCCTGGCAAAGGCGGGCGCGAACGTTGCGGTGTGCGACCTCGACGCTGCGACGGCGCAGTCCACCGCCGCGGAAGTGCAGGCGCTGGGCCGGGCCTCCGTTTCCCTTTGCTGCGACGTTGCCAAGGCCTCCGACGTCGCGGAAGCGGTTTCGGCGTTTGCGGCCGCGTTTCCCGCGCTCGACATTCTTGTCAACAACGCGGGAATCACGCGGGACGGGCTCGTGGTGCGCATGAAGGAGGAGGACTGGGATATGGTCCTCTCCGTCAACCTCAAGAGCGCGTTCTTATGCTGCAAGGAAGCGGCGAGACTCATGATGAAGGCGAGGAGCGGCAAGATGGTGAACATCGCCTCGGTGGTGGGCATCATCGGCAACGCGGGCCAGGCCAACTACGCGGCGTCGAAGGCGGGGCTCATCGGGCTCACCAAGTCGCTGGCCCGGGAATTCGCGAGCCGCAACATCCAGGTGAACGCCGTGGCGCCGGGCTTCATCCAGACGGCCATGACCGACAAGCTTTCCCCGCAGGACAGGGAGAAGCTTGCGTCGCAGATTCCCATGCAGCGCCTCGGTCAGCCGCTCGACGTCGCGAACACGGTTCTTTTTCTTGCGTCAAGCCTCTCCGATTATATCACCGGGCAGGTGCTTGCGGTCGACGGCGGGCTTGTAATGTGATGCGGGAAAAATCATTTTATAGGAACGAAAACAACAGCAGGTACATCCATAACACTCTTGAAAGGAGTTCAGTGTGAGCGAGAAAGAAACCAAGATTAAGCAGATTATCGCGGAGAAGCTTGGCGTCTCGGAAGACAAGGTGACGCCCCAGGCTTCATTTGTCGAAGATCTTGGCGCGGATTCACTCGATCAGGTGGAGCTCATCATGGCTTTTGAAGATGCGTTTGACATAGAGATCCCTGACGAGGACGCCGAAAAGCTCCGCACGGTCAAAGACGCCACGGACTACCTCGAAAAGAAGCTCTAACCAACAACGAAAGCTGCTGCGTGATTTCGAAGCGAGTAGTGGTCACCGGCCTGGGGACCATAAATCCCATTGGCAACACCGTGGAAACGTACTGGGACTCCTTGTGCGCGGGGAAATCCGGCCTCGGGCCGATCACTACGTTCGACACAACGAACTACCCGTCGAAGATAGCGGGTGAGGTTGGGGATTTCGATGTCGGGAACCTCGTGGACCTCAAAGAGGTCAACAGGACCGACCGCTTCATCCTCTTTGCCATGGTCGCGTCAGACCAGGCGATAAAAGACGCGGGCCTCGACCTCGGCCGCGAAGACCTCACCCGCATCGGGACCGTCATCGGTTCGGGCGTGGGAGGCCTCAGGACGATGGAAAGCGAGCACAGCAAACTAATTTCCCGCGGCCCGGGACGCGTCTCGCCGTTTCTTATTCCCATGATGATAACCGACATGGCAGCCGGAAGGGTTTCCATCGGATACGGGCTCAAAGGGCCTAATTACAGCGTGGTGAGCGCATGCGCTTCCGCCGGCCATGCCATCGGCGATTCGTTCCTTATGCTCAAGGCCGGCATGATGGATGTTGCGGTTTGCGGCGGGTCCGAGGCCGCCATCACGCCGCTGTCCTATGCGGGGTTCTGCTCGCTCAAGGCGCTGTCCACGCACAACGAACATCCGCAGAAGGCAAGTTGTCCGTTTGACAAAAAGCGCGACGGGTTCGTGATGGGCGAGGGCGCGGGGATCATTGTGCTCGAAACGCTCGAACATGCCCAGGCGCGCAAGGCGCGAATCTACTGCGAGCTCATCGGGTACGGCGCCACCGGCGACGCGTTCCACCTCACCGCGCCGGCGCCCGACGGCGAGGGCGCCCAGCGCTCCATGGCCATGGCGCTTGCGTCGGCGGGACTTACTCCCTCCGCCATCGACTACATCAAC
>DATFYJ010000436.1:0-2335 GCA_035315105.1 Chitinivibrionales bacterium | reverse complement strand
GAATCACCGTTGCCGTGTCGGCGAACAGGGCGTTTTCGTCGATGGCGGGATCGGAAGCCCATGCGAAAGGAGAGAATGCCAAGGTTGATGTGATGACGACTAATGCTGTTCGGTTCACTGCATTCTCCAGGACAAACGCTGAGATTGACGAAACAAAGCCATCAACAATCATTTGTCAACATTCTTTTGCCAGATTGCTTCGCTTTGCCAGCAATGACATTCTTCTTTCTTAAATCCGCATTCCGCAATCAACAATCCACAATTCTTCTTGGGTACCGCCACCGATAGAAAGAGACAAAGTAACAAAGTCACAAAGATACAAAGTAAAGAACCGTATACAACTACTTTCCGTGGGTGCCCCCACACAGATGTCTGGTTCAGCAGCCACTTCCACTTGGGGTGCACCCAGGAGGGGGTAGCGGAAGACTTTGCGAAGCAAAGGCTGGAGCGAGGGGGAAACCTCCCCCCTTTAGACACGTCTCTCTCAATACTTTCACTTACTCAAATTCTCCAGATATGCCTTTGTAAATATCTGATCATCCAGCTTCTCCGTCGAAATACCGCCTATATCTACCTTTGTCTTGTTCCCCTTTTCGAATTCGTCAATAAACATCTGCACCACCGGAATGTAGCGGCCGTTTACCGTCGAGTATTTGAGGCAGTAGGCGGTCTGCATGAGCGTGCCCGACGAAGAATAATCTTCTTCTTTGAGCACCAGGGCATTGTCGGTGCGCACCCAGAATTTTTTTCGCGGATAGTCCACGTCGTTCACTTTCGCCTTGACCTCGAACCTGTACACGGGAATCTGGCCCAGTTTCTCCTCGGTCACTGTTTCCTTTCCTGTCGAATCCTTGAATCCCTCGTACAATTCCGAAAGCGGCCTGCGCTCGAAGTCCTCGCCCTTGGCGTTCGAGCCGGCAATGCTCTCGTCCCGGTTGATATGCTGGAAGGTGCGGGTGTTCACGCGGTACATCCAGAAATTGTCGCCGACGCGCAGATACCCGTTGCCTTTTTCGGATTCCGGTCCAGTCATGATGATCAGATACGAATCATCGGCGTCGCGACGGTAATACAGCACGTCGAACTGTTTCATTCCCTGGTTCGTCTTCTGCTGCGTGAGCGTGACGCTTGCCTTGATGTCGGACGTCATCTTGTGGCTCGCCTCGATCTTTGCAAGCAGCTCGCCGATAGCGGGCGCAGCGGCAGCGGGCAGACAAAGCGCAAGCACGATCACCATCGTCTTCTTCATCAATAGTCCCCCTAATTGATTACTCGTAATGTCTGAACGCCGCGGCAGCGGAAAGATTGGCGGCGCGTCTCGCAGGGAAATAGGCCGTGGCCACGGCGATGATCAGGATCAGAACGGTGTACCCCACGGTGCCGATCACCGTGGGCACGAAGTTCAGATGCCCGTTGACAAGCAGCATGCCGAGCGGATTATCCTGCGAATTTATTTTTATAAGCGACAAAACGGCCATGACGCCGAACGCCGTGGCGATCCCGCCGGCAACCGCGAACAGTGAGAGGAAAAAGGTTTCAAGCATGAATGAGTTGCGCACGTCGTTCTTCTGCATGCCGATGGCCCGGATTGTGCCGATCTCGCGGGTGCGCTCGCGGATGGTCATGCGCAGGGTGTTCACTACGCCGATGAGGATAATAAAGAAGAGGACCATCACGGCGATGAGCGTGACGAGGTTGAGCGCGAATTCCAGGTTTACCACCATGCTCGCGCTTTCGTACATCGACTGCACGTTCACGGTGAAGGCGTTTGTGCGCAGTTTGGAAATCTCCTTGGTCTGCTTCTGCGCCTCCTGGGTGGTGGATGTCCGTTTGAGTAAGATCCATTCCGGCGCGAGCGCCCTGTACAGGGTGGTCCCCTTCTGCGGCAGCGCCGCGGCTGCCTCAGGGCCCAGGGGCTTGGGCCAGTGGTCGTAATAGAAACGGTACAACAATTTTTCGTTGACAAAAACAATTCCGCCCCGTATCGACTGCGTTCTTTTTACGAGCGCCGTAACCGGCAGTTTCTCCTCGTACGGCAGGCTGTCGTATTTGGGCGGATACGACAGGACGCAGGTGTCGCCCGGCCGCACACCGAGGACGGCAGCGACCGACGAATCAAGCGCCACGCCGTCCTTTGCAAACGGCCTCTTGTTCGGAAGCACGGCCGTGGCGGCCAGGGAATCTGACAGCACTGCCCGGAGCAGCGAGTCGTTTTTGTATCCCACCGCCGTGACAGGGACGGTCTTTGCGCCATAGCGGAGCGTCCCGGCCGCGGCCGCAAGCGACGGTTCGAGCGCCGCATGCAACGTGTCTGCGTAGCGCTTGGCGTCCTTCC
>DATFYJ010000435.1:0-7734 GCA_035315105.1 Chitinivibrionales bacterium | reverse complement strand
GCGTTCGTCCGCGGCCGCAAACTTTCCATTGAGAAACGGGTCTTCTCCATACGATTCGGCGGTACGTCCCGCCCGGTTGTCGCGTACGAGATTCGAAGAGGGGCCCAGCATGATGTTGTACCCCCATCCCCTGAAACAATATCCTTTGTAAACGCCGCCCTGTTCCGCAATCGCCGTGTCCCACGTGGCCGCCATGCCCTCGCCGCAGGGAAACCCGCACGTGCTGCCGATGCCGTACGGACCGTCCCGCCAGGCAACGCCCGGGACCACGCCCGCGCTTCCGCCGTTGATGATCGTCTGTTTGTCGTTGTTCGACATTGTGTGGATGAGGTTTTCGATGAACTGCGCCGTATCGGTCCTGCTTGGAATAAGGGAAATCTTTGCCTTATACGTTCCGGTCGGAGTACCGGTAAACTGGCAGGTAAAGTGTATGCTTCTGGTGCCGGGCCAATTCACGGCGCCGATATCGCCTTTTACCATGGTGAGCGGCACCACATCGCCGGTACCGTCCTTGACAATGGACATCGACACGTTGAACCGGTCGTATGCCCAGCCTATGATCCTGTAGCTCACCTTGCCACGGTACTTGTAGACGCCGCCGGAATTGTCGGTGAGCTTGAGAAAAACCAGCGGCACCTGGACGGTGTCGACGGCCGTGAGAGTGTCGACAGCCGTCGGCTGGCCGAAGAGCAGGCCGGCGCACATCAGCGGCAGGATTGCAATTTTCTTGAGCATGGCTTTCTCCCCTACTTGTAAAGAGCAAGCTTGAGGTTTTGCCGGTAGGAGCCGTAGGAGATCGCTGCAAAGTAAACGCCCGCTGCGGCTTTCCCAAGATCAACCTGCGTTGTGCCGTTCCGTGCGGAAAGGACCACCTTCTTGACAAGTGCGCCCGAAACCGAAAAAATCGAGATGGTCCCTTCGGTCGCCGACCCCGCACAAGACCATTCAAGGGTTACTTTCCCCTTTTGAACGGAGTGCCCGGCCATGCGGAAAAACGAAACCGCTTTTGGGTCAGTTCCATTTCCGTGAACCGAGGTCAGCGTGGTGGGGAACGAAAAGGACACGCTGAGCTTTTCCACCACTTGGGCACTTGTCAAGCCTGCGGCACAACAAATAATGCCCACGAAACCGGCAACTCTTCTGGCAACCATGTCGCCCTCCTTCTGTGACGAGTTTGATTTTGTGCAGGTGGACAAGCACGAGAGAAAAACCTGCGGCGTTTTCCCGAAAACGCACCACGCCCTTTGGGCGCAGCGCGCAACGTTAAGGGCGGCCGCATCATCGTGTAAGAACGATGCTCGTCTTTTGCAGGCTTTCTCCGTTGTCAAGAACAACGGCATACGCCCCACACCCGGCGGGAATTCGCAGGGTGGAAAGCGACGCAGGCCCTGTGCTCATGCGCCTGAGATCGCTCGAGAAATCGGCGACCAGTGCGCCGTCGAGCGAATAAATCCTGAGCGACGAAAGTGCAGGCTTTGCAAGCGAGAAAACGATGCGCGATCCCGAGACCCCCAGGCCCCTGCCCGCGGAAACGTTTCGAGGCATCGAAAGTGCCGGAACCACCTTGTCGGTGGGGTACATTCTCACCGACATGCTGTACCCGTCGCCGCTCATGCTCGTCATGGTGCCGTCGAGCCAGACAAGATTGACGTTCATGCCGTCTAGGTGGTCGCGCGGCACGCAGGGACGGAGATTCTTCGCGGCCGATCCGCGCGTGATGGCCACCGAGTCCCAGGTAAGCCCGCTGTCGGCCGTGGTCCACTTGTCAAGTTCGAAGTCGGAGTCGACGGTGATGAAATTTGAAGTCGATATTTTCTTGTAGTTTGCAAAGCTGGTGTCCGCCAGATTAAACGGGGTTGCGCTGGATTTCACGGCTTGGCGCGACATATAAATAACATTCGGGTTTTCGTGGTCGAAAGTAATGCCGCCGCAGAATTGCTGCCCCGAAACGCCATCGTTCGCGCCGCTATTGACAAGCGGCCGCTTGAACCAATAGCTTCCGGTCCACCGCAGGTACCAGTACACGTGAATCGCGTTATTGCTGAAGAACATGTCGTAGAGAATAACGGGATTGTCGTTTTTGTCGTAAGCAATGTCCCACACCGTGCCGCCGGCGCCGTAGGCACCGGGATATATCACCGTGTCGAGCACCGTGTTTACAATGGGCAATTGAGCCATGGTGGCGATCAGCTTTCCGCTTGCCTGGTAAAACGCGCCGTTCTTGTATTTCATGTAGTAGGTGGGAACCGTGCCGCCGATGGCGCGGTTTTCCCGTTCAACGTCGATATGGATTTCGTCGATTCCGTTGGAAGCGCAGGTGAAATAGGGCTTATACCCGGCCGGGTTGTTTGTGTACAAGTGCATTTCGGTGCCCCAGGTTACACCCCAGTCGTCGCTGGTGCGGAACCAGGGCTCCTGGTTCAGGTCGCGGAAGAAAAGATAGTAACGGCCGATGGTGCCTTCGTTCTTGAGGAAACAAATGTTGGGATAACAGCTCCAGGCAAGGATCTTTACCGTAAACGTGTCGAGCGCGGAAATGTCTTCAGGCTGTTTGGAAATACATTCGCTGATCTGCGTGCCGTCATGGCCCGTCTGGAATGTCATGACGCGTCCGTCCGGCCTTACGATAACGCTGGGATGGTTATGGTCGTCGGCCGGGTAATGCCACGGCAGCAGCACCAGACTGGTGGTTTTAGTGTCGTGATCGTAATAGCCGAGGTACTGGTTTGTCGTATTGGAGGTCCAGGCGATATAGGTGCGTTTGTGAATTCCCGCATAGTAAACGGCCTTGGGGTTTCCGTACCAGGTCCAGACGCCGTTGTTGGTGATTGAGGAAAAACTCTCGCCCGGCTGCGGTATTGTTTGTGCAGCAGGTTGCCTCAGGATAAATGAGCATGCGATTATCAAAAGGCTCGATAGAGCAATTGACCTGATGGACATGATTGTTCCCTCCCTTAAAACGTGACAGCTGCGCTACCATGTTTATATTGGTATAACATAATGGAAAGGGCTTATCCGCGATCCATATTCATCCGGCCGGCTAAAAATTCCGTTACACGTTTGTGTAACGGATAATGGCTTCCCGGTCACTCAATGCTGAGTGCGAAAAGCAATTGCCACGCCTTAGGGAGTAAAGAGCCACGGCTACTGGCCGTGGTTCTTTTCGAGAAAACGCCGCAGGCTTCTCTCACAAACCTATTTGTGCTGCACGAAATGAAATGACAATCCGCCCGCTGTGGGATTGAACCTTTTTTCCCCAATCAGCGACTATCAGCCTCGCATAGTTCCCGGCGGCCCTTTTTCACCTTTTCCCTAATCATCGGCAACGGACAGCCCGTTCAATTCCTTGCCATCAAGCATCTTGACATTTGAATTGGGAGATGAAATAATATGTTGGGTAAAAAGGGGATGAAAAGAAAGCACGCCCGCTCGGCAAGGTCCCGTTTCCAATCGTAACCCCAGCATAATGTTCTATACATATTTCCGGGAGGTTGCCTATGCGCACACGGTGTTCCGTTTTCGCGTTGCTGCTGTCGTATTGTCTCGTTCACGCCGGTTCGGCGACCCTTCTTTCCGAGAATTTCGAGGGCGCTGCCGCCGGCTGGACGCTTACGGGTGATTGGCAGATCGGCACCCCCAGCGTCGTGGGGCCGGTGACCGTGCCTCAGGGTACGCGGTGCGCGGCAACGAACATCTCAGGATATTATTCCGCCAATTCCGCCTCTGCGCTTACCACCCCGCTCATCCAGCTTCCTTCCACCGCCACCCAGATCACGCTGTCTTTTTTTGAGTGGTACTACACCGAATCCTGCTGCGATTTCATGTATCTGGAACTTTCCACCAACGGCGGTGTCTCCTGGAACACGCTGCGGTCAGCCCTGAGCGGCTCCAACCAGGTATGGACGCAACGGACGTTCGACCTGACATCATACAAGAACAATTCAGTCCAGATCCGCTTCAGGTTTACCGCCGACGGTTCAGACAATTATCCCGGGTGGTATGTCGACAGCGTGAGCATTGTCGCCACGGTCATCGACACCACAAACCTGCCGCACATCGCCGTGGCGCCGGGAAGCTTCAAAATCGGCCCCGGCGATTCTCCCACGCAAACATTGACAATCTGCAATACGGGGATCAGGGACACGCTGCAATATTCTTTCGGCACCTCCAATCCGGGTCCCGTGAATATCGTGGCATGGACCTACGGCGCGGACATGTCCTATTCGTATCCCAATCTGGTCTCCTCGCTGCGGAGCAGAATACCGTCGGCGAACATCACCCCGACCGCAACCACAGACCCGACAACGCTCGGCGCGCTGCTACAGAACGCGCAGGTGTTTCTGATCCCGGCACAGGAATACGCCATGCCGCCGTACACCTACGGCATGGCGTTCGCCTCCGTGCTCAACACCTTTGTCCGGTCCGGAGGGATCGTGATCGCAATCGGCCCCTCCACCATGTCAAGTTTCCTGTCGTATGCCGGTCTCGACACCATATCCTCCTACTCGTCAACGTCGTCGGGCGCGGTGTCGGTGCTCAACCCGTCGCACCCGATTTTCGACAGCGTCACGGCGGGCTCGCTCACCATGCTTTACATGACGTATTACTGGTCCTCGCTCGGGTCCGCCACCGTTCTCGCCACCTATAATTCCTACCCCGTGTGCAGCGAACGGAAAAAAGGCGGCGGCTTTGTCTACCTTCTCGGGTACGATTTCTATTACGTAAACACCACCACCTGGGGAAGGATCCTTGCCAACTGCATCACGAAAAACCTTTCATCGTTGGGCAACCTGGTGACGGTGGACACCATAGCGGGCTCGATCAAGGCGGGTTCCTGCAAGAATGCCACGCTCACCTTCCATCGCGAGAGAATGACCCCCGGCACCCAGGTCGTCACGGTAAGGATCCAGCATAACGCGCTCCTCGACGTGAACCCGGTCTCGGTTGCCTGCACCCTGTTGGTCGATTCGACCACGATGCTGTACAGGGCGCCGAGCATGGCCGTGCCGGCGTTCACCGGCGACACCGCGGAACGAGACATCACCATACAGAATACCGGTTCGAGCCTGCTGAATTTCAGCGTCGTGAAAACCAGCACAGGAGTTACCGTTCCGTCAATCCTGATCAATGAAGTGGGCATATACTATCGTTTCATCGAATTGCTGAACGTGGGGGCCACCGATGTGAATATCGGCGGCTGGCGTTTGGCCTGGACCGACAACAGCGGAACCACCGGGTCGTTCACGGTCCCGGCGAACATCGCCATCAAGTCTCATCGCTTTGTGATCGCCTATGCGAGCACCGGCATCTCAAACGATTCGCTCCAGTATATAGGCAGCATTCTCGGCTGGACATCCACGACGGACCTTTCCGTTTCACTCCTCAATGCTTCGGGACAGGGTGTTGATTTCTTTAAAATAAGCCTTGATCCTTCCGCACCGCCCGCCGGCACCACCTGGTTGGGCGCGGGATATGTCCGATCGGGCAGCATGTACTATTATTATCGCATGTCAACGATCGACAATAACACCGCCGCCGATTGGACTTCGACTTCCAACGCCAGCGGTTATTACTGGTTCACGCTCAATCCGGGGCAGAGTTTTTCGTCCGGCGCCACGCCGCCGGGGTATATTTCCGCTCGTGCCGATTCGCTCTCCATCGCCGGCGGCAGCAGCGCGCTGATACGGTTCAGGTACGACGCAACTTCGCTTCTGACAAGCGGCGTTTTTATCGATACCTTTCAGATCGCGCACAATGCCAAGAATCTCCCATCGCCCATAACCGTGATCTGCACGCTGACGGTAACGTCCAATATCCCCGTGCTTATTCCCTACCAACCCGACCCGACCATAAACCGCAAACCCCTGCTCCAGTGGCACCCGGTCGCCTCGGCGTCCGCGTATATCATCGAAATAGCGCAGACATCGTCCTTCACCACCCTGCAGGTGATACAGCAGACCCAGGATACGAGCTTCCAGCCGCTTGTCCCCCTTCCCCTGGGCGACATCTTCTGGCGGGTGAGGAGCGATGTTAATACGAGGCCGTCGCTGCCGGACCACTTTTTCATCCAGAACGATTCGATCCCGGTGCTTATTCCCCTACAGCCGGACACGATCGTCTCGCAGGCAGGCACCATGTTTACGTGGTACCATTCGGCAGGCGCCACGAGCTACAGGATCCAGATTTACAAAACAGACAGTGTTGTTCCGCAACCCGTCGTCATAACGTTTACAACCGACACATTTTACCGGCAGGCCGTGCCGCTGCAGAGCGGGCGTTATGTGTGGATGGTGTCGGCAAACTTCGATTATACCCGGTTGTCCTATCCCGACACGTTCTGGGTAAAATCCCCGACCGGCATACCGAGCGAGATCCAGAGCAAACATCCCCTTGTTTTTGCCTTGAGAACATATTCTTCCGCGGGCCGTCTCATTATTTCGTGCGCAATCCCGCAGTATGCCGCCCAGGCGTTACGGCCGGTTGCGGTCGACCTGTTCGATGTGCGGGGAAGGCTTGTGGGCAAGGTGTTCGACGGCATGCTGGCGGCGGGATATTACCAGTTCGTGGTGCCGGAGGAACACTTGGCAAGCGGCATGTATTTGTGCAGGATGCGGTCGGTCAACGAACAGAAACTTACGCCGGTGTTTATGAAAAAATAATGGAAAGACCGGCAGTTTGACAATCGGAATGGGGACTTGCTTCGGCAGGTCCCCTTTCTTTTTGCACAGAAATTGTCCGGGCCCGGATTATGCACGGGTACCCCGGCCTCTTGTGTGGACATACCCCGCGCAAAACCGTGTGCTACGATCATCACTTCGACTTCCCTCAGTGCAGGCCTTGATCGTGCACCGTCTGTAAAGAATCCTGCCGAGGACGACAGGGGCACCCGGTTTGTTATTTCTTGTCACCCAAAGCACCCGCGCGCGGAAAATATGCATCCTGAGGAACTTCACCGCTTTGTGCCGCTCCCCTACCTGCAGGCCCCCGATCATCATCCGCCCATAGGGCGAGATTCTCCTAAGTGAAGCACAAAACAGCCGGCGTACTCTTACTCCACCCTCCGCGCTCTTCGGTACAGGACATACGCGTGCAGGTACGGAAACGTGGACATCGCCGCCACGAGCGGAACCAGCAGCCGCGCGACCGACGTTGCCAGTTTTGCCTCGGCGTTCGCCTCGAACGTCGCTTCCGTAAACACCGGCTCGCACCGAAGTTCCACGCGCCGCGGTCCGGGGGCCGAAAGCATGCGCGTGGCCCCCGTATACCATCCGTACAGCAGCCCGGTCTTTGCAGGATCGTCAAATCCCGCCTTCGCAGCAACACGTACCCGCGCAATCGAGCACGTGCGGAGAAGCAGCCTGAGCGTCCTCAGCACCCAGCGCAGAACTTTTCCGCGGAAGGAAGCGTCGCCGGCAAATACCCAAAGCTGTTTTACGCGCTTTGCGCGCACTATCCACGGCGCGGTTTTCTTTCCACGAGGTTCCGCACTTGATTTTTCCGGCGCGGCCGTTTCTTTGTTGGAATGCTGCGGGCCCGGCTCCCTTCCGTGCGCCGCAGCGGCGGATTCCACGGAGACTGCGGCCGCATTTTTCTTTTCCTCTTCGGCGGCCGCGCCTTGCCCTGTGCCGTCAATCTTTTTCGGTGTGGAAACCCGCAGCCCGAACGCAAACACCTCCGGCGCGCCTTTGCGGATGTCAAGAATGCATCGCACCACTCTCGGGTGAAGCCAGGAGA
>DATFYJ010000434.1:0-3652 GCA_035315105.1 Chitinivibrionales bacterium | reverse complement strand
GCCCGACACGATCACAAAGAACGTCTGACCTTCGTCGTCGTCCTCGTGGACGATCACCTCGTTTGCCTTGAAGGTTCGGGGGATCATGATCCTGCAGATCGCCGAACGGTCCATGCTCGACAAACAGGAAAACAGCGGAACGCCCGCCGCAATTTTTTCGATTTCCTGCGCGTTCATGCATTTTCTCCGGAACAGCCGTCGACGCAATGCCCCTCGCGGGCATCAAGCCTCGCACGCATCCAAAATACTATGGAGAGCCCCGGCCCGGCAAAACAACCGTGCGCAAACCTGTAGCACAAACAGAAAAGGGAGAGCCGCGCTCCCCCTTCCCGCGAACTATCGCAATTGTCAATTTTGGGCTGCCGCTGATCCGCTTTACTTCCAAAGCGGCTGCACGTGGATGGGAATGTCGTTCGTATCAACCTCGCCCTGACCGACTGGGCCCGGGCGGGATTTGAGATAATTCCAGATGAAGTATCCCGCGATTCCCCCCGCCACAAGGACCCCGCCGCTTATGCCGGCAACGGCGCCGGGACTTACGCCGCCCTCGTGCGCGACAAGGGCTTTCGCCTTTGCTGGATCGCTGGACCATTTGAAGCTGAAGGAAATAACGTTGTACTCGTCGGCCACGTTGATTTTCGGGATCGCGCTAAGGCTGAACGTGACCGTTACCATGTCGTGCCATTCCGGATTGAGCCCCTTAACTTCCCTGTTCACGTCGATCTTGCCCTGTTCGAGCTCGAAGCCCTCGATGGGGGCAAGTTTCTGCGAGGCGACCGGCGAGTTGCCCTTCTGCGTGTCGTTGAATTCAAAGACGAGCTTGTTGGTCTTTTTTTTCACTTCATAGAAATAGCTGGAAGGCTTGTCCCTGAAAATAAAGTAGCAGGTGATGATGCTTTCGTTCGCTTCTTTCGAAGGCTCGCTGGAAAGCTGCACTCCCTCGATGACCGCGTTCTGGACGGGATTGACAGGCGCGACCGCCGGTTGCGTGCCTGCGGGCGGCTGCGGGGGCGGGGCCGGTTCCTCGGACGGAGGCGTGAGTTCCTTCGGCGCCTCCTCCTGGCCGAATGCGGGGGCGATCATGAAAAAGGGAAACCACAGGATGAGAAAGCGCTTAAGCAATTTATGCCCGCATCTGCGCATACGGCCTCCTTGCGACGTTGATGAAAAATACCCTCCGTATGCGGAGGTGTCAATACCTTTACCACCGCATCGGCAGCGAGCGCCCGGGAAGATCGGTGGTGTCCAGCGGCGACGCCGCCGGGAGCGGAGGAGCGGGCTTGAGCAGGAAATACAGGGCGACCCCGACCGCAACGGCGCCGCCGCCGGCCAGCCCGCCCACAAGCCCCCAGTTCGTTTTTCCCGTATTGTCAACAAGCATCTTGAGCTTTGCCGGGTCGGAGGACCAGGTGAAGCTGTACGAGATCACGTTGTATTCGTCGGCGACATGGATCTTGGGAATCGCGGAAAGGCTGAAGGTGACGTACATCTGGTCATGCCATTCGGGCGTAAGGCCTTTTACGTCCTTATTGATGTCAACCTTGCGCTGTTCGAGCAGGAACCCTTCGATGGGAGACACCCTCTGGGAGGGTATGGGCGACGTGCCCGTCTGCGCATCGTTGAATTCGAATATAAGCTTGTTGTTCTTCCGTTTCGTTTCATAAAAATAGCTGGTCGGTTTATCGTGGAATATGAAATAACAGGTGACGACAAAATCCTTCGGGTTGTCCTTGGACGGCTCGCTTGAAACCTGAATGCCTTCCAACACGGCATCCTGCACCGTTGCGGCTGGAGCAGCCGCGGGCGCCGGAGCCGTCTGTTCCACGGGAGGGGCCGCTTCCTGCTGACTTGTTTCCGTTTCCTGACCGAATAGCGGCGCCGCCATGAAAAAAGGATACCACACAATAAGAAACCGCGCTGCAACTCCATTCACGACACGATGCATGCTGCCTCCGATACCTATGGTGCGTTCGTTGCCCGGTCCTGCGGCGGATGCAAGCGCCCCCGACCCTATTCCCTTCCGTCCATCACCACGATCCCGACGCACACCTGTTTTTCATGACTTATCGACGAGAAAATTCGTTCAATTCCGCATTTGTCCATTTCGCTCTTTAGAGAACCGCTGCACACCGATATCACCGGAGCTGCCGACGCGCCGGGAACGATTTCCACGCTTTTCCACCCGGACAGAACCTGGCATTCACCCGGCAACGCCTTGTAGAACGCCTCCTTGACCGCCCACCTTCCGGCAAAATGTATTTCGGGCGCGGCCATCTTCTCGCAGAAGCCGATTTCCGACGCTGTAAACACCTTCTGCAGGAAGCGGTCCCCGTATTTCCGGATCATCTCACGCATCCTGCGGATCTCGACCACATCGACGCCGATTCCCTTTGTCATGGCAGGTGTTTTTCCACTCTCCCGATAGAGGTTGTTTTGGATGTCTGCACGCACCGGCTCGCACGTATATTTACAGCAGATTCCGTTTATAATTATACAATAACCGGCACTGTATCAACAATTTCTTTATGGATGGGTGACTTTCCCGTGACAGCTCTTGCCGTTATCGCCGGGTGTGCCGCCTACACCGGTCTGCTGGTGTGGCTCATTGCCCGCCTTGCCGCGCACCGCGCGCACCGCGCGCACCGCGCGCTTCGCGCGCCGCCGCCGGAGTCCGCAGGGACGCTGCCGGGCATCTCGGTGATCATTCCCTTCCGCAACGAGGCGCACCACCTGGGACGCCTTCTCGCCTCGCTTGCGTCCCAGCGGTACGCCGGCGCCTGGGAAGTGATACTGGTCAACGATGGCTCCTCGGACGATTACCGGAAATCAACAGAACCGTTCGTCGGCACGTTCCCGGCGCCGCTTTACATTCTCGATTCTGTCTACGACCCGGCCGTCCGGCTCACCAGCAAGCAGCAGGCGCTGGACGCGGGCACGGCCCGCAGCCGCCACGAATGGTTCCTTTTTACCGACGCCGACATGCGGTTTTCCGAGGATTGGCTTGCATTGTGGGCCCGAAACGCAGCCTGCGGCGGCGACATGGCATTCGGCCACACAGCAATGGTGAAAGAAACCGGCGGAATATTCCCTTTTGTCCAGCGGTTCCAGCTGGAGTTTCTTTTCACGACCGCCTACGCGTTCCATGTCGCCGGCATCGGCGGCTCGTGCATGGGCAACAACCTTCTGGTGCGGAAAAGCGCGTATAACGGCATCGGCGGCCAGGCGGGCGTGGGGTACAGCATCGTGGAGGACCGCGACCTGTATGCCGCCTTCGGGCGCCGCAGGATGCAGGTCTTTCCTGCTGAGCCGTTTTCGGCGCAGGCGTTCACCTACCCGTGTGAAACCATGGGGCGGTTTTATCACCAGGCTCTCAGGTGGGCGCGCGGAGGTTTTACCTTCCGCTCGCCTCTTCTCTGGTGCGGTCTTCTGTTTACGTTCCAGAATGCCGCTTTCGTCGCCACGCTCGCCGGTTTTGTTTCCGGCATCGCCGCGATGCTTGCTTTTTTCAATTTTCTTCTGACAATCGTCTATGTCCATGTCGGGTTCAGGAAGGCAAGCTCAGGCGAAAACGCGCTTCTGTTCCCGGTGTACTTCATGGTCATGCTGCTCGAAACGGTTGTGTTTTTGCTTTCCCTTCCGTTCACCCGCAGGG
>DATFYJ010000433.1:0-15226 GCA_035315105.1 Chitinivibrionales bacterium | reverse complement strand
AGCATTGCGTGTCCGAATATAAACCCAACGAGATCGAACAAAAGTGGCAGGCGCGGTGGCGCGAGGCCAAACTTCACAAAACGGAATTCGACCCCGCGCGGCCCAAGTACTACGCGCTCGACATGTTCCCGTACCCGTCGGGCTCGGGCCTGCATGTGGGGCACTGCGAAGGCTACACCGCCACCGACATCATCACGCGGTTCAAGCGCATGCAGGGATTCAACGTGCTGCACCCCATGGGGTGGGACGCGTTCGGCCTGCCCGCCGAAAACTTCGCCATCAAGACCGGCATCCACCCGCGCATCACCACCGAGAAATCCATTGCGAATTTCAGGCGGCAGATAGATTCCGTGGGGTTCTGCTACGACTGGGACCGCGAGGTGAACACCACCGACCCTGCATACTACAAATGGACGCAATGGATCTTTCTCCAGCTGTTCAAAAAAGGCCTTGCCTACGAAGGCGTGATGCCCATCAACTGGTGCCCGTCGTGCAAGACCGGGCTTGCCAACGAGGAAGTGAAGGCCGGGCTGTGCGAGCGGTGCGGCACGCAGGTGGAGCGCAAGGCCCTGCGCCAATGGCTGCTGCGCATCACGCAGTACGCCGACAGGCTGCTGTCGGACCTTGACGAAGTGGACTGGCCCGAATCCACGCTTCTGATGCAGAAGAACTGGATCGGCCGTTCCGAGGGAGCCGAGGTGGTCTTCCGGGTTACGGGCGGCGCGGCCGACGGCGAGGAACTGCGCGTTTTCACCACGCGGCCCGATACGCTGTACGGAGCAACCTACATGGTGCTGTCCCCGGAACACGCGCTGGTCGATGCGCTCACCGCGCCGGAATGCAAGGCCGCGGTCCGGGCGTATCAGGCGGCGGCGCGCAGGAAAAGCGATCTGGAACGCACTGAATTGACAAAAGAAAAGACCGGCGTCTTTACGGGCGGGTATGCGATCAATCCGGTGAACGAGAACAGGACGCCGGTGTGGATCGCCGACTATGTGCTTTCCACCTATGGCACGGGCGCGATCATGGCCGTGCCTGCGCACGACGAGCGGGACTTCGAATTCGCAACTGTCTACAAACTGCCGATCATTGAAGTCGTTTGCCCGGAAAACGGCGAAAGCACGCTGCCGAAGGCCGCGTATGTGGGCGAGGGCGTGAATGTCAATTCGGGTGATCTTAACGGCCTGCCCACCGCCCAGGCGAAGGAAAAGATCACAGTGCTGCTTGCTGCCCGGGGCCTGGGCAAGAAAGCAATAACGTACCGGCTGCGTGACTGGCTGTTTTCGCGCCAGCGGTACTGGGGCGAGCCCATGCCGCTTGTCCATTGCGACAAGTGCGGGACTGTGGCGGTTCCCGAAGCGCAGCTCCCGGTTTTGCTGCCGGAAGTAGACAAATACGAACCCTCGGGCACGGGCGACTCGCCGCTTGCCACTATTCCGGCGTGGGTGAACACAACGTGCCCCTCGTGCGGCGGGCCGGCCAAGCGCGAGACCAACACCATGCCGCAGTGGGCGGGGTCGTGCTGGTATTACCTCCGCTATCTTGACGCGCACAACGATGCCGAGCCGTGGACAAAACTGCATGACAAAGAGTGGATGAACGTGGACCTGTACGTGGGCGGGGCCGAGCACGCGGTACTTCACCTTCTGTACGCTCGGTTCTGGCACAAGGTGCTCTTTGACCTCGGGTACGTTTCCACAAAGGAGCCGTTCAAAAAGCTGCGGCACCAGGGGACTGTTTTGGCCCGGACTTTTTCGGATGCTGCGCAGAAATACCACGAATTCTCGGAAATCGAATTCAGGGGCGAAGACGCGATCCTCAGGTCGACAGGAGAGAAGCTTTCGACCGTAGTGGAAAAGATGGCCAAGTCAAAGCTTAATGGCATCAACCCGGACGATGTGATCCGCCAGTACGGCGCAGATACGCTGCGGCTGTACGAGATGTTCATGGGCGACTTTGAGCTTCCCAAGCCGTGGGACCCGCGCGCTATTGAGGGCTGCAACCGGTTTTTGCGACGGGTGTTCCGCCTTGTTGACGAATTCGACGAGGCAAAGGCGCCTTCGGGCGACCCGCACCTCCGCCTACGCCACCGCACCATTAAGCAGGTCCACGCGGACCTTGACAGGATGCAGTTTAACACCGCGGTCGCAAGGCTCATGGAATTTCTTAACGAGCTTTCGGCAAAGGGCGCCACCCGCGAGGACCTTGACGTGATGCTGCGGCTCATGGCGCCCTATGCGCCGCATTTTTGCGACGAGGCATGGGAGATGCTGGGGAATAAAGGGTTTGTGCTCAACCAGAAATGGCCCGACTATGACGAGGCGCTTACCAAAGAAGACGCCGTAACAGTAGTAGTGCAAGTAAATGGCAAACTGCGGGGCGAGTTTTCAGCGCCTGTCAATTCAACACAGGAAATTCTCAAAGAAACGGCAATGTCTGTTGAGAAAGTAAAGCCGCATATTGAAGGGAAATCAGTGAAGAAGGTGATTGTGGTGGCGGGGAAATTGGTGAATATCGTAGTTGGATAACTAATTCAAGTCTAGAATAAGTTTTCTGGTGGGGGAGGTATCCCCCTGGGGTGCAACCAACCGGCGAATTGAATGTGCGCTTTTATAGCGCGCCGGTTGTTTGCACCCACACCCCCTCGTGGGTAGCCCCCAAGAGAATTTGTCTGCAAGAAAGTAACTTCGCCTGTGGGGGCACCAAGAAAAAAAAGTTGACAATTGGAAGTTGACAGCGGGACCCTGAAGAGAAGATGCAAGTTCGTTCTGAGGATTCCGCCAGGCGCAAAAAAACTTGGCTTGACTGAAAAGATTTCCCCTGCCGCGCGTTAGGTGGACCGGAGTGGTCCCGCTGTAGCGGGATTGCCGGCCGACCCTCGCCGCAGGCGACTAGGGCGGTTCGGCAACGAGGCAAATAGCCGAGCCTGAAGGGAGACCGACCCGAGCGTAGCGAGGGGAACGCCCAGGTTTTTTATGCATAATGTGATTATCGCTACTAATAACCCAGACAAGCTCCGGGAAATCAAGGAGATTTTCTCCGGTCTGCCGTTTGAGCTAACATCGCTCAAAGACCATTGGAACCCTGTGCCTTCAATTCAGGAAAACGGCAATACCTTTCTCGAAAACGCACGGGCAAAAGCCCGATGGGTGTTTGACAAAACAGGAACGTGGTCCCTTGCCGACGACTCGGGCCTGGAAGTAGACGCGCTCGGCGGCGCGCCCGGCGTGCGCAGCGCGCGGTTTGCGGGCGACCGCACAACCGACCGGGAGAACCTCGATAAACTGCTTGCTGCGCTTGACGCACTTGGCGCGTGCAGCGTCGAGAAGCGCACCGCGCGGTTCAGGTGTGTTGTCGTGATGAAAGTGTCGGCCTCCGAGGAACTTGTCGCCAATGGCGTTTGTGAAGGCGCCATCGGGCTTGCACCGCGCGGGACTGACGGGTTCGGATACGATCCGGTGTTTGTACCGGCCGGACATTCGAAAACATTCGCCGAGATTGATTCGTTGACAAAAAATGCGATCAGCCACAGAGGAAAGGCGCTTGCCGCGCTCAGGAGAATGCTGGATGAACGATTCGGAAAAGAGTTCGGCCGTTCCTAAAAACCGGATCCTTGTTGTGGACGACGACAGGCTTGCCGCGAAGTACATCGCGGAGGTGCTGGGACGCGCGGGCTTCGTCGTGAGCATCTGCACCGACGGCGCGGCTGCGCTCGGTTTCATACGGAAGCAGGTGGTCGACCTCGTGGTTCTCGACGTGAGGATGCCGGACATGGACGGATTCGAAATCGCCCGCAGAATGAAAGGGACGTTCGGCAAGAGTGAATTCGTGCCGATCGTCTTTCTCACCGCGCTGTCGGGGCAGGACGAGAAAATTACGGGGCTTTCCCTTGCCGACGATTTCATCACCAAACCGTTCAACGCCGACGAGCTTGTCGCGCGGATCAGGGTCCTGCTGCGCATTCGCAGTCTCCAGCAGGAGCTGCTCGTGTCAAAGAACAGATACGAGCAGGAGCAGAAGACAGCGCGGACGCAGCTGTACCGTTCGGCCCGCCTCGCGTCCATCGGCACGTTCGCCTCGGGCGTGGCCCACGAGCTCAACAACCCGCTCACCGCGATCCTCGGATTTTCCGGCGCGGTTCTGGAGCGCCTGAAGAAAAATGAAACCATGGACAAAGAGGAACTTGAACAGTACATGTCCATCATCAATGCCGAGGCCGTGCGGTGCCGCGACACCGTTGAAAACCTGTCGAGGTTCGCGCGCGAGGGCGAGGTCCAGATCCGGGACTTTTCGCTTGCCGAATGCGTCGCCGGCGCATTGCTGCTTGTCAAGTCCGCTGCGGCGAGGAAGCAGGTCGCCATCGCCTCGTCGGTCCCGCCCGTGTTCCTGGTGCGGGCCGACCTGCAGAAACTCCAGCAGGCCGTTGTCTATATCCTCACCAACGCGCTCGATTTCTGCCCGGGCGGCAGCGCGGTGATGATCACGGCGGAAACCGACGGACGGTTCGTGCGCCTGCGCGTGACCGACAACGGGCCGGGAATCCCCGCCGACGTGCTGCCGAAAGTGTTCGACCCGTTTTTCACCACCAAACAGGTGGGGCAGGGAACGGGGCTCGGTCTCGCCATGAGTCACGTGATCATGGAGGAATGCAGCGGCGCGATCGACGTCGCAAGCGAGGCGGGCAGGGGCACGACCGTCACCCTCGAAATTCCCGGCGCACCGTCCGCGCCGGAAGTCCGGTAAAGTAAGAAAGGCGAACCATGGCTGGAAAAGGAAAATTGCTCGTGGTTGACGACGAGGAAAGCCTGCGGATTCTCCTCGGAAGGGAGCTCGCGCGCGAGGGATACGCGGTGGACGTCGCGTCCGGCGGCGAGGAGGCGCTGCGGCGGGTCCGCGAGGATTCCTATCACTGCGTGCTGCTCGACATCGTGATGCCCGTGGTCGACGGCATAACGGTGCTGCGCACCATGCGCGCAGAGAACATTACCGGCGAGGTCATCGTCCTCACCGGCAACGCCACGATCGAAAGCGCCATCGAATGTATGAAGCTCGGCGCGTTCGAATACGTGCGGAAGCCGTACCAGCTCCCGGAACTGGTGATCCAGATCGACCGCGCGCTCGAGCACCAGCAGACGCAGTTCGGGCGTCGCATGCTGCGCGAGCACATGCGCACAACCGGCTACGGCGCCATCATCGGGAAAAGCGGCGAGATGGCGGGTCTGCGCGAAATCATCACGCGCGTGGCGCCCACGCCGTCGAACGTGCTCATCCTGGGCGAGAGCGGCACGGGCAAGGAGCTCGTGGCCCGCTCCATCCACGAGAAGAGCCAGAACGCGGAGAAGCAGTTCGTGGCCGTCAACTGCGCGTCGCTGCCCGAGAACCTGCTGGAAAGCGAGCTGTTCGGCTACGAAAAGGGCGCGTTTACCGATGCGAAGACGCAGAAGCGCGGCCTTGCCGAGGTCGCCGACGGCGGCACGCTGTTCCTCGACGAGATCGGCGATCTGCCCCTCGCGTTCCAGGCAAAGCTGCTGAGGTTTCTGGAAACGGGCGAGATACGCCGCGTGGGCGGGACCAAGGACATAAGCCTGAACGTCCGCATCCTGTGCGCCACGAACCGAAACCTTGAAGACCTGGTCGCAAGGAAGCTTTTCCGCGAAGACCTGTATTACCGCCTCAACGTGCTGTCGATCACGGTGCCGCCGCTGCGCGACCACAAAAACGACATCGTTCTGCTCGTGGAGAACATCATGCGGCTGCAGGGGTTCCAGAACAGCTTCGCGCCGGACGCCATGGCGGCGCTGAAGAACTACGACTGGCCCGGGAACATCCGGGAGCTCAGAAACGTCGTGGAGCGCACCTGCGTTCTGTGCCCGGGGCGCGACATCACCGCCGCGGACGTGTCGTTTCTTACAGTCAAGCGGCGTCCGGAGGAGCAGGTCCTTGGAGCCGCGCCGCCGAAGGCGTCCGACGTCCTCATCGCGCCGCTCTCGGAAATCGAGCGCAGGCACATTGTCAACGTGCTCAAGCACGTGCAGGGCCACAAGGGAAAGGCGGCGAAAATTCTAGAGATTAATCCGAAGACGCTGTACAGGAAGATACGGGAGTACAAGATAGTGCCGGTTTACGAATAATAATGTCTGCAATAAATCAAAGAAAAATTGGTGGGGGAAGTTTCCCCCTGGGGTGCCATGTCGAGATTCAAAGCCAAGGCCAAAAATCAAAAGTCTCGAAATGGGCACCCACACCCCCTCGTGGGTAGCCCCCAAGCAAGTTGATCTGCGAGAAAGAAACTTCGCCTGCAGGGGCACCGAGAAATAAAGTTGACAGTTGACAGTTGGAAGTTGACGGCAGGACAAGAAAAGGAAAAGCCTGAATTCCTTCCTGAGGATTCCGGATGGCGAAAGACAGGATGGTTGACTGATAAGAGTTCTGTTGCCGCGCGTTAGGTGGACCGGAGCGGTCCCGCAATAGCGGGATTGCCGGTCGACCCGGCCGATAGGCATAGGGCGATCCGGCAACGAGGCGATTGGCCGAGCCCGCAGGGAGACCGACCCGAGCGTAGCGAGGGGAACGCCCATATGCTTACTATTTAGAGAGAAAGGATTTAAATTATGGCAATCGCAAAAACCGTCAAAGACACCATGGCCGGCTCGTCGTTCATCCGCAAGATGTTCGAGATGGGCGCACAGCTTAAGAAGCAGCACGGTGAACAGAACGTGTGCGACTTCACACTCGGCAACCCGGACCTCGAACCGCCAGCCGCGTTTCAAAAGGCGCTTGCGGACATTGTCAACGAGAAGATCCCCCTTAAGCACGGCTACATGGCCAACGCTGGTTATGCCGAGACCCGCAAGAGCGTGGCCGACTTTGTGTCGAGGGAACAGGGTGAGAAGACCACCGAGAAAAGCATCATCATGACCTGCGGCGCGGGCGGCGGGCTCAATGTTGTTCTAAAAACCATCCTTAATCCGGGCGACACGGTGATTGTAAACGTGCCGTATTTCGTGGAATACAATTTCTACATCCGCAACCACGGCGGCGAAATGGTGCTCGCCCGCACGCGCGGCGACTTTGATCTCGACGTGGACGCCATTGAAAAGGCAATTGACAAAAGGACTGCCGGCGTGCTCATCAACTCGCCCAACAACCCCACGGGCAAAGTCTACCCGGAGACCACCATACGTGAACTCTGCCGGATGCTCGAACGCAAGAGCGCCGAGACAGGCAGGGCCATTTATCTCCTGAGCGACGAGCCGTATCGCAAGATCGTGTACGACGGGCTTTCGGTCCCGCCGCTGTTTGCAAACTACAAAAACAGCATCGTGGTGAATTCGTATTCAAAGGACCTGTCGATCCCCGGCGAGCGGCTCGGGTACATTGCCGTTCATCCCGGCGCCGACGATTTCGACAACCTTGTGGACGGCATGATCCTGTGCAACCGCATTCTCGGGTTTGTCAACGCGCCCGCGCTCATGCAGCGCGTGGTGACCGGGATCCAGGGCACGAGCGTGGACGCGGGCCTTTACAAAAAGCGCCGCGACCTTCTGTGCGGCGGCCTTGCAAAGATGGGATACGATTTTATCACGCCCGGCGGCACGTTCTACCTGTTCCCCAAGGCGCCCGGCGGCAACGACGTTGAATTTGTAAAGGTCCTCCAGGAAAAGCTCGTGCTCGTCGTCCCCGGCACCGGCTTCGGCGCGCCGGGCTACTTCCGCATCGTGTTCTGCGTGGGCGAGGAGACGATAACGAGGTCGTTTGAGGGGTTTGAATACGCTATAAAGAAGTTGAAACGTTGAGGAGTTGAGAAGTTGAGTGGTTTAGAAGTGGCAGAAAAGAAGCTGACTGATTTCTTGAGTATTCCGATTGGTGCGAGAAGAAGTAGTTGACTGATGGTAATAACGGTTTGCACGCGTTAGGCAGGACTGGAGGCCGCGCTGGAGCGCGGTGTTGCCTGACCACGGCCCGGAGGGCCCTCGTGGCAGGCGGCCCGAGGCCGAAGGCCGAGACCGAAAGAACGGCCGACCCGAGCGAAGCGAGGGGAACGCCCAATCTTTTCTTAATCCTAATCTTAGTGAAAATACCGGCCTAGATATTCCTTGCCTTAACCTCCGCCATATTCCATTTTATACGTCTTTTTCAACTCATTTGACTGCCTGCGAGGCTTTCGATGAATATTCTGCTCTTTCTGCTGTTGTTTCACGCTGCTATGTCCCTGGTTTTCGCGGTGTTACCCCCGAACGCGTTCCGAAACATGCTCGTGCGCATTAGCGCAGCGCTCATCGCGGCCGGGTCGGTGTGCGCGGCGGTTGTGTTTAACGGTCATGACCAGTTTTTCAAGGTTGAATTTCCCTACATCGATATGTTCTTCTTCGGCGGCGAGATGCTGCTGTCGCTGTTCCTCCTTTATAAGTGCATCGGGATAAAGAGGCGCGAGTGGTACATACCGGTGCTGATCATCGCACAGGCCGGGATCATGGCCTACTGCGAGCTTTCCGGCGCAATGCCCAAAGTTGAAAACGCGCTGTACATCGACAACTTTTCGGTCATCATGGCGCTCATCATCGGCATCGTGGGCAGTCTTATCTGCTTCTACGCCACCAGCTACATGCGGGATTACCATCACCACAATCCCCAGATGAAGGACCGACAGCGGAGCTTCTTCTTCATCCTGTTTTTCTTCCTGTCGGCGATGTTCGGCGTGGTGTTTGCCAACAACCTCGCATGGCTCTACCTGTTCTGGGAAATCACCACGCTCTCGTCGTTCATCCTCATCGGCTATCCCAAGACCGAGGAGGCCACGAGAAACGCCTATCTCGCCCTCGGCCTCAACCTGCTGGGGGGGCTCGGCTTTGCCGGAGGCATTCTCTACCTTGTCAAGTTCGGCGGCCTGCACACCGTTGACCTCAACCAGATCATCACCTTCGGAAGGATCAATGCCGGGACCCTTGGCAAGATTAATTCGGGCGTCGTGCTGATCCCCGTTGTCCTGATCTGTTTCGCCGGGCTCGCGAAGTCGGCGCAGATGCCGTTCTCCTCGTGGCTGCTCGGCGCCATGGTCGCGCCGACGCCCGTGTCCGCGCTCCTGCACTCCAGCACCATGGTGAAAGCGGGAATTTTCATCATCATCAAGTTCGCGCCGGTACTGCAGGGAACGTGGGCGGGGTATTTCCTCGCGCTCGTGGGCGGTATCACGTTTCTTTTGACCTCGATTATCGCCGTGACGCAGAACAACGCAAAACGCGTGCTGGCCTATTCCACGATCGCCAACCTCGGGCTTATTGTGGCGTGCGCGGGCGTGGGGACGCCGCAGACCCTGTGGGCGGCCGTGCTCCTCACCATTTTCCATGCGGTCTCCAAGGGACTCCTGTTCCTCGGCGTGGGCTCCATTGAGCACAAGATAGGAAGCCGCGACATAGAAGACATGGGCGGTCTCATCGTGAACAGGCCCGGGCTCGCCGTGGTGATGATCGTGGGAATTCTCGGCATGTTCCTTGCCCCGTTCGGCATGCTCATCAGCAAGTGGGCCTGCCTCGAGGCGTTCGTGAACGTCAAGTACACGCCGCTGCTCGCCGTGCTCCTCGCCTACGGCAGCGCGCCGACCATGTTCTTCTGGACAAAGTGGATGGGCAAGATCGTGAGCGTGCCCGGCGGGACCGCAAAAGGGGAGGGCCGCGTTCCGGGCGACGAATGGACCGCGCTTGCGGTTCTGGCCTTTGCCACCGTGGCGACCGCAGCGCTGTTTCCGTTGATCTCGTGGGCGTCGGTCGCGCCGTACATTGCCGGCCTGTACCACGTGGAATCGCAGGCGGCTGCCGGGTTGACGCAGGGGAATATTATCATCATGCTGATACTGCTCGGCCTCATGGTGGTTCTGCCGCTCGGGTTCCTCGCGTATCCGAAGAAGCCGAACTACGTGGCGCGGTACCTCGGGGGCGCCAATATCGGGGAAAACGATTCGTTCGTCGGCGCAATGGGCGCGACGCAGCACGCCACGCTGCGCAATTATTACCTGTCCGGGTTCTTCAGCGAAAAGAAACTGACGGTTGCAGGAATTGTCCTCTCGATCCTCCTGATCGTAACGATGTTCTCGGCGGTGAAATTATGAAAACAGCGCTTTGGGTCGTTGCCTGGGTGGTGCTCGCCCCGTTTATCGGCGGGCTTTTGGCCGGCGTGGACCGCATCATTACCGCGCGCATGCAGTCGCGGGTCGGTCCGCCCGTGCTCCAGCCGTTCTACGACGTGCTCAAGCTTTTCGGCAAGCGGGGCAACGTGGTGAACGCGTTTCAGAACTTCTACATGATTTGCTTTCTTGTTTTCGTTATTGTAACCGGGTGCCTGTTCTTCTCCGGCGGTGATCTTCTGCTCACCATTTTCGCACTTGCGGTGGCGGGCGTGTTTTTCGTGCTCGGCGCCTTCTCGCCCAATTCTCCGTACTCGAACATCGGGGCCGAACGCGAGCTTCTGCAGATGATGTCGTACGAGCCGGTGCTCATCATCATGGCGGTGGGAATGTTCATGGTTACCAAGAGCTGGCACGTGGACGCAATCGCCGGGTTTCACCAGTTGCTTTTTGCGTATCTTCCGGGCGTGTTCGTCGCATTCCTCTTTGTGCTCACCATCAAGCTGAGAAAATCGCCGTTCGACCTTTCCATGTCGCACCACGGCCACCAGGAGCTTGTCAAAGGCGCCACAACCGAGTTTTCAGGCCCGGCGCTCGCCGTCATAGAAATCGCCCACTGGTACGAAAACATTCTGCTCATGGGGTTTGTGTACCTGTTTTTCGCCTGCAACTGGATCGCGGCGATTGCCGCGGTGATGGTCACGTATTTCATCGAAATCTTCATCGACAACACCTTTGCCCGTCTCACCTGGCGTTTCACCGTGAAATCATCGTGGATCGTTGCCGGAGTATTCGGCGTGGTCAATATTTTTTGTGTCGCCTTTCTGATTAAATGAGGCCAGCAATGAGTTTTCTCAAGAAATCACCGTGGATCATTCATTACGACGGATCGAGCTGCAACGGCTGCGACATCGAAGTCCTTGCCTGCCTCACGCCGCTGTACGACATCGAGCGCTTCGGCATCATCAATACCGGCAACCCGAAACATGCGGATGTCTTTCTGATCACGGGTTCCATAAACGAACAGAATGCCGACGTTGTGCGTACCATCTACAACCAGATGCCGGACCCCAAAGTGGTCGCGGCCATCGGGATCTGCGCCACAAGCGGCGGCATCTTCCGCGAATGCTACAATGTCAAGGGCGGCGTGGACAGCACGATCCCGGTCGATATCTACATTCCGGGCTGCGCGGTCCGGCCCGAGGCGATCATCGACGGCGTGGTGGCGGCGCTCGGCGTGCTCGAAAAGAAGGCGGCGGCGCTTGCATCAATGAAAGCGAGTGCATGATGGTACACGTGGAAGAACAAGCGCTCGAAGTTGTCGACAAGAGCCTCATCACCCAAAAAGCGGCGCTGATGAAGACGGAAGGCTGGCGCCTGGTGCAGATATCCTGCCTCGCCAGGGATTCCTTCGAGGTCACCTATTCGTTTGACAAAGACTACAAGTGCTCGCATCTGCGCGTGATTTTGCCCGTAAACAATCCCGAACTCCCGAGCATAACCGGCGAATATTTCGCGGCGTTTACGTATGAGAACGAGCTGCACGACTTGTTCGGCATACGGGTGAAGGGCAATGCGCTTGATTTCGGGGGCAAGTTCTACAAACTGTCGGTCCCAACGCCTTTTGCACCGCAACCTCAACAACCGGCAAAGTGATTATGGCAACCCGTACCGTTATTCCGTTCGGCCCCCAGCACCCGGTGCTTCCGGAGCCCATCCATCTCGATCTCGTTCTCGAAGACGAGAAGGTGGTCCAGGCGATCCCGTCCATCGGCTTCATCCACCGCGGGCTGGAAAAGCTTGTTGAAAAAAAGGACTTTCTCGAAATGACCTATGTCGCGGAGCGCATCTGCGGCATCTGCAGTTTCATCCACGGCCAGTCGTACTGCCAGGCCATTGAAGCCGTCATGAAGATCGACGTTCCGGAACGCGCCCTGTTTCTGCGCACCATCTGGGGAGAAATGTCCCGTATCCACAGCCATCTCCTGTGGCTGGGCCTGTTCGCCGACGGGTTCGGCTTCGAAAGCCTGTTCATGCATTCGTGGCGCGTGCGTGAAAAGCTGCTCGACATCATCGAGGAAACAACGGGCGGCCGCGTGATTTTCGGCACGGCCAAGGTGGGCGGCGTGCGCCGCGACATCGACACTCCCACGCTCAAGCGCATCGAAGGAGAGCTTAGGACCATAGAGAAGATGAGCCGCGAGATCACTGATGTTTTCAAAAAAGACAGCTCGGTGAGGCGCAGGACGGTCGGCGTAGGCATGCTTTCAAAGGAAGACGCCGTTGCGCTCGGGGCGGTGGGTCCCACGCTTCGCGGCAGCGGGGTTTCCCAGGACATGCGGAAACTCGGCTACGCGGCTTACCCGAAAATCAACTGGGAGCCCGTGGTGGAGACCGGGTGCGACTGCTACGCGCGGTGCATGGTTCGCTGCCGCGAGCTGTATGAATCGTTCTCCATGATCTACCAGGCCATCGCCAAGATACCCGACGGCCCGGTCGACGTGAAGGTGACCGGCAATCCTTCCGGTGAATACTTCAGCCGCACCGAGCAGCCGCGCGGCGAGGTAATATACTATGTCAAGGGAAACGCCACGAAGAACCTTGAGCGCTTCCGCGTGCGCACGCCCACGTTCGCCAATGTCCCGCCGCTTGTAAAAATGCTCGGCGGGTGCGAACTTCCCGACGTGCCCGTGATCGTTCTCACCATAGACCCCTGCATCAGCTGCACGGAGCGGTAACCATGAGGCCTTTGTCGTTTGGAAAAGTGATTTCACGGAGCGTGCTCTCGCGCCCCGCGACCCGCCTGTACCCGTTTGTGAAGCGGCCGTTTTTCAAGGCCACGCGCGGCGCGGTCGCCATCGACATTGACAAATGCATTCTGTGCGGCATCTGTCAAAAACGCTGCCCGACCGCCGCGATCATCGTGACGAAAGCGGCGGGGGACTGGCAGATCAACCGCCTGCGCTGCATCTCGTGCGGCGCGTGCGTGGACGCCTGCCCCAAAAAGTGCCTACGGCTGGAGAACATGTATTCGCCGGCCGTGGTGAAAAAAGGCGCGGATGACAAGGTTCACCAGCAGCCCAAGCCGGGTTTGGGTGCGACTCAAGCCTAATTGAAGTTCTTTTGCAAGATGATTCATGGGGGGAAGTTTCCCCCTCGCTCCAGCCCGGCGCCCCAATATTTTCATCCTCCACAAATAGCGCCGGTCTTCCGCTACCCCCTCCTGGGTGACCCCCAAGTGGATGCAGTTGCAAGAATCAATCACCCGTGTGGGGCACCCGCATAGAGTTGTGGTACTGCAATGAACATCTGCAAATTACGCAATGTAGGGAAAGATTGTCATTGCGAGCGTAGCGAAGCAATCTACTGTAGATTTGACTGAAGAGAATCAGAAGAAAGAGTTTTGTTAGGCTGCTCAAGGATTCTGGGTAGCGTAATTATTTCGCTTGACAGAATAGATTTCATCTGCCGCGCGTTAGGGGCGACTGTAGGCCGCGCTGGAGCGCGGTGCCGCCCGGACCCGCCACTACTGCGGCATATAGGGCCGTGGGGCGGCCCGAGGCCGAAGGCCGACGACCCTTGGAAGCACCCGAAGGGGTGGACCGGAAGGAGAACCGACCCCGCGAAGCGGGGGAACGCCCAATCTTCTCCTCTTTGAATTATTAACTAGAATTTAACCCCGACCCGGCCCCAAACAAACCTCGGCGGTGCAAAAGTCCCCGCCTCTTCCATGATTGTCGCATTTGTTAGGTTCAGACCCTCGATGCCGATCCACACCATGCGGTACGCAATCTTGACGGATGCGTCGGTGCGGAAATAGGAGGGGAGGGTCACATAGGCGGGACTGATGTCCTGCGGGTTTGAGGGAAGCGGGTGAAGCGCCGCCTCCTGGAAATCGAGATACTCGCGGCTGCCCATGTAATCTTCGAGGATCGATCCGCTCACCGTGACGGGACCGAAGGCCTTGCCGAAATAGACCCCGACATTGAATGTGTGTTGAGGAATGTAATCGAGCGGACCGTGCATCTGCTCGTTTTCCGACTCGGTGAATGTGTAATTGAAGAAAAACATGCCCCACTTCGGGAGCCTGAACTGCAGCGACGCTTCAGCGCCGGCCGACCAGGCGTTTTCTATGTTTTTATGGCTGAGGAGCGCGTTCTGAAGGAACTGCTGGTAGTATTGGTTGATGACTTCCTGCGTTATCAAATCATTCATGTAATTGTAAAAACCGGCTATTCTGACATTCATCATCCTGAGAAAATCGAATTCAGGACCGCCGTCCAGGGTCCATATGTACTCAGGCACAAGCAGGGGATTCGCCACAAGCGTTGTTCCTGAGTTGATCGGTATGTCCGGCAGGTACAATTCACCCAGAGACGGCGCGCGGAATGCCCTGCCGGCCGAGAACTTGAGCCTGAACATGTCGTTCTGTTTGTAAACGAGCCCGAGTTTGGGGCATATCGCCGCGCCGAACACCGAATTGTAGTCGAGACGGGCGCCGGCAATGCCCACGAAGCGTCCGTAGCGCATTTCGTCCTGAACATAGACGCCGCCGTTTATCATGGATTTGTTGGCGCTGTCGGACAGGCTGTCCGGGGCGTTGGGGTCGTACATCAGGCTGCCGGTCGCGGGGTTCCGCCTGGGCCCGAAGTTTATCATGTTGTCAAGGATGTCAAATCCGATTGTCGCGGTGTTGCGGCTGCCCAGCTTCAGCACCGCCTGCGCGTCAACATCAACGTCGTTCGACTGGGATTTCCACACGCTGCCGGCGGTGTCGAGCGTTGAATCGCTGCGCCCGATGCCCTGGCTGTAGAAGGTGCCAAGGAGACCGTCGTAGTACGCGGCGATATGAAGGTCGAACGTCGGCGAGATATTCATTTTCAGAGAGGGACCTATGAGGAATTTCCGGCCAAGGGTGGATATGTTGCTCGGCGGAGTGCCGTATTCGGTCTTACCGAACCCCAGGTCGCTGTCGAAATACCGTGCTTGCAGCGTGAGCGTGGCCCTGCTTGAAAGTGCGTAGCCGAGTTTCCCGAAGATTCGGCGGTCGTAGTACCCGTAGTTGTCCGAATTTGTCATCCGGTCATGGTGGGCAATGGGATGGCC
>DATFYJ010000432.1:0-3400 GCA_035315105.1 Chitinivibrionales bacterium | reverse complement strand
TCGCCTTGATCGGCGTATTGACGACCAGAACGCCTCCGCTCGAGGTGGTGTTGCCGGCAGAATTGGTCACCACCGCCGTATAGGTGCCGGCGTCCAGCAGGACCGCCGAGGCAATGGCGTATGTCTTGCCAGTCTGCCCCTGGATGGTGACGTCGTTTTGCCGCCACTGATAGGTGAAGGGACCCGTGCCCACGGCGGGGTTGACCGTGAAGGTGACGCTACCGCTCACCAGAAGCGTGTCGAGCGCCGGGGTGACGGTTGCGTTTGCGGGCTTGGCTATGACCGTGACAGTCGCCTGCTGGCTCTCAACGCTGTCGGTCGCGTTCTTGACCATCACCGTGTAGGTGCCCGCGTCGCCCACGGCAACTGGGTTCTTTGTGTAGGTCGCCAAAGTTGCTCCCGTGATAGCAACTCCCCCTTTTTTCCACTGGTATGCGGTGGCATTCGTGGCTGTCACCGACAGGGTGAGGGCCGCGCCTTCGTTGACCGTCACCGAAGCTGGGTTTGTCTGGATCACCGGAGTATTTACGTTCGCGACCTGCACCGTTGCCGTGGCGGAAATGGCGCTGTACGGAGTCACCGTTCCGTTCGGCGCCACAACCTGGGCCACGCTTCCGTTGACCTTGTTGTCGGTCTGGTTCCATGCCCGGAAAATAAACGTTGACGGACCGGAATACGCGGCGGCGGGCACGAACCTCACCTGGGCCGCGGCGTTGAGGAGCGTGGCCGAATTGTCGGAGAGCGCGCCGAACGGCGTCCATGTCGTTCCTGCGTTGGTGGAGAACTGCCACGCGCCGTTGGTGTTGTCCGCGCCGGTGACGGCAATGCCCCGGTCGGCAAATCCGGTGACTTGCACATTGTCAATAAGAACCGAGTCGACGGTGCCGTCGGGTCCCTGGATCACCCACGAAAGCCTCATGGCGAGCTTCTTGCTCGCCGCGCTCACCGGGCTTACCACGCCGCTCCCGTAGTTGACGCTATGGAGCGAGTCCCAGGTGAAAACAACCTGTTTCCATGTCGCGGACGCCGGCACGCTGTCTTGATAGTAGCTTGCCGCGCCCGGATTGATGTCGGAGGTTTCCATTTTGAAATAGTGCTTTCCGCCCTTGAACCAGTACCGGAAACCTGTCGCTTTTGTCAAGTCAACCGGCAGCGTGGCGGTGGGATTCAGGTTAACGGTCAATCCGACATACGGATTGTATCCCACAATGAGGCCCTGGTGCAGCGCCGCATTCACCTTTGCGCAGTATGCCGAATTGTAGCCCGGGGCCGAAGCCGTAAACGTAAGCACAGGGGGCGTGACAACGCTGAGCCCTCCGCCTCCGGCGTCGTTGAACGTGAGCCATGTTCCGCCCCACTTGCTCACCGCGGTGTTGCTTTCAAAATCGTCGAGCAGCGTGCCGTCGGTCACAATCGGATTCAGGAAGGTTGAATCGGTATACCCCGGAGGGTTCGCGTTCCCCATGGCAATGGACGGCATGAGCGTGGGGTTCACGCCGGAAAGCACGGGAGCGCCCGCAAAGACGGTGACCGGAAGAATCAGGACAACCGCCGCCCGCAGGAGCCGGGAGGAGACACGTGCGCGCCGGGTCGCTTTTTTCATGAATCATTCCTTGTGTGGAGATGACGACCGATCGCCGCTCAGAATGCTTGTTGACATAAGGGAAACCTCCGCCGCCGTACAAGCGGGTCTGCTCACAGGGGACAAAGCCCGCTTAATCGCATAAACTTTTACGGAGCCCGAAGTCGTCGCATTCATAACTTATAGTCGTTTAAAGGCGTTCCAGGGTTCTCGAAATCAGGAAAGATACCGTAACCCATAAAAGGAGAAGCCTCATCACAACAGTACTGTTTCGAATTTTGTCAGGTTCCGGCGGACGTTCAAATTATCCCGGCGCAACACCATCCAGCCCACTAAATATATATATAAAAAAACGCAATACTTAATAAAAAAGTGACTTGAGGAATGCGGCAAACGGCCCCGGCCACAGCATAGGTCGGCACAGGAAAATCCTGAAGGGTTTTCAGACCGCAGCACTCCGGCGCCTAATTAATTATATAGGCTCCCGGCGAATAGTTCAAGGGAAAATCCAATCGATTAACAATATCTGCTGTCTCCAATTTTTGTTATGACTTGATTGGGGGAAGAACAGCCTGTCTCAAAACTCAAGAGAAGATCTGGGCGCCCCGCCGAAGACGGCGGCGGCCCTCCTTCCGGTCTCGGCCTTCGGCCTCGGGCTGCCTGCCACGAGGGCCCTGCGGGCCGTGGTCAGGCAGCACCGCGCTCTGGCACGGCCTCCAGTCCTGCCTGGCGCACGCGCAGGGGACAAGTGCTTGATCTAATGCCCGCAAATGCTTGTCGAACAATAATTGAGATAGGCAATTTTACCCTAATGCGCTATCGTCGCGAAGCGGCGTTCCATAGAGGTTGCGTTGCGAAGGGGCGACGCCTCGCGAGTGTCAAGCGAGCGACTTAGGCGCGCCCCTTTGCTGGAGGGGGTGTGCCCCGAGACCCCGCAGACCGGAGGGCGAGGAGGCTTGGGGCCAGGGAGAAACGCGTAGCGGTGCCCCCACCAAGATCTGGAATTCTATTTATTACCCAAACATCTCACCCTCAACCATCGCGCACAGGCAATGGTACACGGGCTGGTGGAGCTGCTGCACCTTGTAGGTAACCTCTTCGGGAACGCAGACAAGAACATCGCAGCCGAGGTCTTTCACTTTGCCGCCGCTCTTGCCGGTAAGGCACACCACGCCAAGCCCGAATATCTTTGCCACCATGATGGCGCGGATGACGTTTTTTGAACTGCCCGACGTGGTGAGAGCAAAAAGCACGTCCCCTTTCCTGCCGTAGCCGAAGACCTGCTGCGCGAAAATCATCTCCGCATCCTCGTCGTTCGCGATGGCGGTGAGGAGCGGCGAATGCGCCGACAGGGAAATGGCAGGGAGCTGGCGCTGGAGGTGCCTCAGGAAAAACTGCTTGTCGTTGAGCGATGCCTGGCTCGCCTTGATTCTTTCGGAATCCGCGGTGGTCAGCTTGCGTTTGAGCGCGAACTTGTTCATCAGCTCGCCCACGATGTGGTCTGCGTCGGCCGCGCTGCCGCCGTTGCCGCACGCAAGCACCTTGCCGCCGTTCTTGAAGCAGGCGACGAGCAGGTCGAACGCACGCACGATATCGCCTTCGAACGGTTCAAGCGCCGGATAGGAAGTGAGGCATTCGTCAAGATATTGCTTTGCGGATGATTTCATGGGATACTGCTTTCCAAAATAGAAAGATTAAAATTGGGCGTTCCCCTCGCCTTCGTCAAGATTCAGGCTCGGGTCGGCCGTCCTTCCGGTCTCGGCCTTCGGCCTCCGGCCGCCACGGCCCTATGGCCCACAGGGCCGGGTCCGGGCGGCA
>DATFYJ010000431.1:0-9983 GCA_035315105.1 Chitinivibrionales bacterium | reverse complement strand
TTCCTGCAAATTCGAACAGCGCTGCGCTCGCCGTGTGCACGCCGCCGCAGGTGGTGTCGCAGCCGGGCAACCAGGACAAAAACCTCGGGGACACGGCGACGTTCGGCATCTCCACCGCGGGAAATCTGGTGACGTACCAGTGGCAGAGAAGCGCGGACGGCGTCACCTGGGCGAACGTGACGGCAGGCACCGGCGCGGCCACGCCAACCTACCAGCTCGTTGCGACCGCAGCGGACAACAACGCCAAGTTCCGGTGCGCCATCCAGAACGGGTGCGGGAAGGATTCCTCAACCGCGGCGACCCTGACGGTGTGTTCTCCTCCGTCAATAACCGGCCAGCCCAAAGACACCAGCGTGGTGACGGGCGGGACCGCCACCCTCAGGGTCGTCGTTGCGGGGACAAACATAGGATACCAGTGGCAGCAGAGCGCCGACGGCCATGTGTGGACCGACGATTCGGGCGCGACCTTTGCCGTGTACGCCAGGACCGCAAAAGCATCGGACAACGGGCTCCAATTCCACTGTTCCATCACCAGCAAGTGCGGCTCCATCATTTCATCGGCAGCCACGCTCACGGTGTGCGATCCGGTGGCCCTCACGGCATGGACCGTGGCCAACGACACCGTTGTTTCGGGCACGGTAGTTTCGTTCGGCGTCACCGCGACCGGAACATCGGTTTCGTACCGGTGGGAGAGGAAGGGGGCAACCGATACCGCGTTCGCCGCCATTGCGGCCGGGACAACCTCCTCCTATGCGTTCGTGGCGCAGGCGGCAGACAGCGGTGCGCGTTACCATTGCGTGGTGAGCGCCGCCTGCGGCCTGCCGGTGACGAGCGCCGTGGCCCAGGTTACGGTCTACAGGAAAGTGCATGCGGCCTTTGCCGCAGTGCCGGCCTCCGGCCAGGTGCCGCTCGCGGTTTCGTTCTACGATTCGTCAACGGGAAACTTTGCGAGCAGGATCTGGCAATTCGGCGACGGCACGGCCGATTCGACCTCAAAGAACCCGTCGCATTCCTTCACCCAGGCGGGGACGTACACCGTGCGCCTTGCCGTGACCGGGCCCGGCGGCACCGATACCGCATCGGTGCAGATCTTTGCCTACAACCCGGGCGCCAACCCCATCCAGATGACCGGGTCGTACGTTTCACCGCAGAAGATACGCATCAGGCTCACCGGATTTAACGCGATAACGCCGCCGTCGTCATCCGTGTCCGCGGATTCGATAGGTATCTGGTACACAGTCGCGGCATGGCCGCAGTCGCCTTCGCAGTCCTCCTTCATCAGATACTATTCGGCGGCCGCGCTGCGCGCCGCCGGGACCTCGTTCGCCGACACCGTGGCGGTGCCCGCCCTCACCGGCAGCGACAGCGTGTACGGCCTTATGACGGGCATCCTCTGGACCGACAAGAAGATCACGCCTTTCGACAGCGGCAACGGCGCCAAGGTCCTCATGCGGGACACGATGCCTATTGTCAATCCGCTTTTCATCTCGGGCGCGTACATTCCCGACGACACCGCGCGCATCTATCTCGACAGCGCCAGCAGCATCGACACCTTACGGGTCGACTCGGTGGGCGTCTGGTACAGCCTCGCGACCGACACGGCCAACTTCAAGGATCAGTCTTTTACAAAGTGGTATTCGGCGTCCACCGTGGCGAAGGCGGGGGCGAGGTACGCAATCAACATTGTCAACTCGCAGTTCAACAACGAGCAGAAAACCATGTATGCCGCCGTGGAACTCCACGGAAAGAACGCGCGCTACAGCCCCGCGCTGTCCACGGCGTTCCTCGTGGGAAAACAGCGGCCGCCTAACCCGATCCATCTCACGGCGCACGCGCTGTCGGCCACCAGAATCCGGCTCACGTGGAACAACGTGGCGCAGACCGGCATCGAACACATGGTGATATGGTACCGCACCGGCGCTCCGGTTCCGCTCGCCATCGACGTCACGTCGCTCAAGCTCGACTCCCTTGTTCCCGCGGTCACGGACACGGTGATCATCGGGAACAAGTTCACCGAAAAGACGCGGTATTACTTCGGGGCCCAGGTTTACAAAGGAGGCCTGTGGTCCGTGATTACGGACTCGGCGAGCGCGACCGATTCCACGCTCAAGGCGGGCGACACGCTGCCGTCCAACAGCGCGCAGGTGACGAGCATTGCGTTCGACACCTCGGTCAACGAGATCAAGGTGTGCTGGAGCGTGAACACGGCGCAGGCCGACAGTCTGCAGATCGGCATCCTGTACTCGGCCGATTCGCTGCCCACGGTGAGCACCGGTCAGCAGCAGGTGATCGACGTCTCCTCCGCAAACGCCTGCGCGTACGTGACGACCGGGGGCTCCATCATCTTCAACCACACCTACTACGTCAGCCTGTGGCTGCGGCGGAGCGACGGGTCATGGACCCGGCCGTCGCCCGCGGGGTACGACAGCGTGCACGTGCCCGCGTTTACATGGCAGAACGTGGTATACTTCACAAAACAGAACGACACGGTGTTCGCCTTCAACAACAACGTGCGGCTGCTCAACACGCCCGGCGACTCGTCGGTGACGCACAACACCCTGTATTACGTCACCTTCGATCCCGCCGCGCTTGCCGGGTTCGTGCAGGCCGGCATCGGGTTCCAATTCAAGAACACGGACGGCGGCCTTCCTTTCTATGTGGGAATCAAGGTCGACACGATTCCGCCGGGGTATACCCTGAGCGACGTGCGCATCTTTTACCGCACGGCGTCGGGCGCCTGGATGGTCGACGGCGATCCGTTTGCCGTTGATACGGCCGGCAGGTACGTGTATGTGCTCACCAACCAGCTCAATTTCCCGTTTGTCGCAATGGTCGACACCACGCATCCGCGCATCACCGCGCAGCCCGGGGCGTGGGACTCGCTGCCTGTCGGGCAGGGGTTCAGCGACACGATCGTGATCCGCGACCATATTTCCAACGTTTCGTGGCACTTCTACGCGGCGCAGGGCGGGCTGTCGCTCTTTGCAAGCGACACCGGCCAGTCGGCCACGCTGTCGGACACGCTCGACACGGTGGTCGTCAGGGTCGCCGGACAGTACGTGAGCGGCGACAACGGCGTCCGCGCGGTCATGTACGTCTTCGACGGCTCGCACAGGGATTCCATCGTGCTTTCGCGATCGGTGATTCTCGACACCGCCGGGAGCCTGCACACCGCCGCGCAGCAATGGGCACCCCTGGCCACGTGCGCGGTCCTTGACACGCAGGATATACGGAGCATCCTGCGGCCCCTTGCCGTGAAGGGCGCGTGGAAATACGACAATACGGCGTTCAGAGTCTTCCGCTGGATTCCTTCATCCGCCAACACCGGGAGCGAGTCCAAATGGACGGAGTATTCCGACTCCGGCGCGGCGCAGTTCGCGCTTTCGCGCGGAACCCTGATCTGGCTCAAGACCAAAGCCATGGCGGAGATTCCGTTCGGCCGCGGCATCACGCCGTCGCTTTTGAAGCCCTTTACGCTGCGGCTCCCGCCGGGGAACTGGACCGATTTCGACCTGCCGTTCAACTTCGACATCGCCGTGGGAGACATATTCACGGCGACGGGCTCGGCGATTTCCCCGCCCGACTCCCTCGAGTTCTATTCGTGGCGCAAGGACCCTGCCGGAAGGTACCGGACCGAGGCCAAGTTCATATCCGGGATTGATTCCCTCAACAACGCGGCGACCGTTCTGTCCGCAAACGCCGGTTTCACCGTGTACAATCCCTGCGCCGACACCATTGCTCTGGTGATTCCGCCCCTTCCGCAGGCGATGTCGAAAATCGGCCTTGCCAAGAAACCGGCGATAGCGGCGGGCGGCTGGGCGCTCACGGTGGTTCCGACGCTTGCCGACGGCACGCCGCTGACGTCGGTGTACTGCGGTTACCATGCCGCCAAGACCGGGACGGTCTCCTATTATCCTATGGCGCCCTCGCTTGTCAAGGCATACGCCGGCGTGTACGATGCCATGGCACGCCGCGTGCGCGGCCACGCCATGGCGCATTCGGTGAGCGAGGGGGGCGCGGCCTTCCTCCTCGTGTTCGGCAACGAGACCGACGCAAGGCTCACGATGTCGTACCGGGTCGGAAACGCGGCGACGCTGCCGCAGGGCATGATTGCAAAGCTCTACGATCCGTCAAGAGACTCGATTGAAGACATTGCCGCCGCCGGCGCCGCGGTGACGGTCGACGCTGCTTCAAAGGAATATCGCTGGCTGTTCGCGGGCACTCCCGCGTATCTCGCCAAGGCGCGCATTATTGCAAGGCCGGGCGTGCTGCGGTTCGTGGGAACGTATCCCAACCCGTTCCGCACCTTTGTCCGCATACGGTACAGCCTGCCGTACGACGGCGTTGACAAGGTGAAATTCACGATTTACGACCTGCGCGGCCGGACCGTGTGGCGGACCATCATAACGCCGGGCTTTATGACCGGGACCTCCGACCTTCTGTGGGACGCGCGGTCCTCCGACGGCAAGCCCGTCGTCGCCGGCGTGTACGTTATCTCGATGTCCGCGGTTGCCAAGACGGGAAGGCAATTAGGAGTGTTTGACAGGAAGATGACGCTGATAAAATAGATCGAGAAAAAAGTTGGCAGTTGACGGTTGACCGTTGACGGTTAAGAGTCAGGCGTTCGAATGATCGTGTCATTGCGAGCGAAGCGAAGCAATCACATCCAAGGAAGTCATAAATCCTGGGAGATTTCTTTGTCATTCCCGCGAAAGCGGGAATCCATAGTTGTGTTTTTAAAGGAAAAACCTGGACTCCCGCTTCCGCGGGAGTGACATAAAGATGGATGTGATGAATCTTTTCCATATTTGTTTTTCCGAAAGGGTTTGTTCATGAGAGAGGGAATTATCGGCGCAGCGGTCGGGGTGATGGCATTGGTTGGATTGGCAAACGCGCAGACGTATCCGCAAACCATGCAGATTCCGGTCACATTCTTCGACTATCACTCCGACGGCTCCTGCCCGGACTTCAATCCCGGCACTGACCCGGGCGGTTCACGAGGCCAAAATCTGCCGTTTCTGGGTTTGGTTGCAAATACTCTTGACGCCGACGGACTTCCGGTACGCGGCGATTCAATGCTTTTCAGCTACTATGTCAACAAGTGGTTCCGTCCGTGGCCGCAAAGCAATTACGGGCAGGGGAGCGACTTCATGCGGCCGACATATGGAGTTGGAGGAAATCCGGCGGGGTATGGACGGGTTATGACGCAGAATGTGGTTTTCGACAAGGACACCTCGTACAAAAACATTGTTATTCAGGATTCACTCACTTTCACGTACGATCTTGCCGCCGGTGTAGGACAATATCAGTTCAGTGTCAACCCGAACTTCTTCCCTCTTGACAACCAAGGATTCGGTGCCGATGCCGCCACAAAAGACTGGAATTATTACGTTTATGGAACTGGTGCCGTCGAAAATGGCGGACAAAATTATATCGGTCCGGCCGGCTTCCCCAACAATGCTTTTGCTCAGGATCGTCCCCCAAACCCGCATAATTATTCATTTGCAATGCACCTGAACAGAAAATTCATCGTCAGGCTGGGGCTTACCTTCAGTTTCAGAGGCGACGACGACCTGTGGGTATTCATCAACGGCAAACTTGTTCTTGACATGGGGGGAATGCACAATAACATGACGGGCGGCTTTGCGCTTGACGGCATGCTCAACCAACTGGGCCTTGTTCTGGGCCAGCCCGCAACCATCGATATTTTCTACTGCGAGCGCCAGGCAACGGGATCCAACATCACCATCACCACAAACCTGCTCAACACGCCCTACATCAACATGACGGTCGTCCCGAACCACGACACAATTTCCGCCGGTGATTCCATACACATGGCAGGGCAGGTGATTGACGAATTCGGCTCGGTGAGGTCCGATCTCAGCTTGCTGATAGCATGGAGAGTGGAGAATTCACTAACGCATAGCAGCACGGGTTTCAGGGATTACCTGAGGACAAAGCTCCCTCAAACCGATTCCAGCAACGAGTTTTATGCGGTTGATGCCTACCATTGGTACGATATTATTGCCACCGTTGCAAATGTGCAGGAGCTTGGCGGCACAATTTCGGACACCATCCATGTCTTCATCAAACCCGGTGCAGCCAACCATCTTGTGATTGAGGGCTACCCGTATTCCCTGACAAGCCCGTATGCCCTGATAAGCCCGAATGCGGACAAACCTCTCGGCAGCGTCACGTTCTCAGGGACCATGCTCTATGACTCGGTCGACGCGATTCTGAGGGACAGCTTTGGAAACTTCGTGGGCTTTGCCAATCCAGTGACATGGAGTTCCGCGCCACTCAATATTGTGAGTGTCGCGACTGTCAATGCGCCGCTGGGCGAAGGTCAAATCACAAAGATAGCCACCAAAGACACTTTTACCACGGTGACTGCAAGTCAGACGGGTATCACATCCGGTTCAGTCCAGGTGCTCATTTCCAGCGTGACCTATTCCAAAATCATCATTGTTTCCAACAAGGTGGCTGTTGCGGACATCGGGTCACTTGCCATGCGCACCGACCAGGACACCTTGCTCTGGGCAAAGGCGCTTCGTGCGGACGGCAGCAACATCTGGGACACGGTCCAGGTGCAATGGGGGAGCAGCGCGTATCTGAAATACACCATTCCGCCGCCGTACGGTTTTTCGTGGACCGTTGAGCCCGACACGGCCGCGGCGGGCAAGATTTTCATTTCCATGGGGACCCTGCGGGACACGATAAACGCGACGTTCAGCGTCGGTCTTCCCGCGACCATGGCGCTGTATCCGAATGCCGGCCCCCCCAACGGGACGGGCAACGCTGCCTACGGCCCCTCTGCCAACGTGGTTGCGGGGCAGGCGTTCCCGCTGTACTCCAAGATCTTCTCAAACAACAACGAATGGCTGAGTGCCTATGAAGGCGCGGGTGCGTCGGGGTTCGCCTGGACCTTGACAGATGCGCAGAACAATCCCACCACTGCCGGTACGCTCACCTCAAACGGGTCAATTGCCTCTTTCATGGGAACCGTTGCGGGCAAAACGGTGAAAGTGACGGCGACCTTTACAGGCGGGATAAGCAAGTCGATCATGATCACCATCGGGCCCGCCACCGCTTCCCAACTGGTTATTGAGCCGGACGCAACCGGCCAGACCGCATACCCAAATACCCCGCACCGCGCAGGTACGGTGACCATTGGCGGAGGGTCAACGAATATTTCGGTATACGCGGTACTGCGTGACCCGTATGGCAATTTTGTTTCGTTTTCCGATCCGACAACCTGGACCGCCAGGACCCCTGCCACGGTGGGAGACTCGGTCGGCAATGCCGCACTAGGCGAGGGGGTGTGCACCCGCGTTGCCGCGTCCGGCCAGGCCTACGTGGTTGCGCAGGATGTCGGCAATCCCGCCCTGCACGACAGCGTTCTTGTTGTGTTAAGCAGCATTTCGTACACGGTGCTCCGGATCGTGGTGCGCGACTCGGCGGCTCTTTACAACCACAACCTTGTCATGAGCATAGACCAGGACACTATTCTCAAGGTGCAGGGCCTGCGCTCCGACGGCACGGGATGGGACTCTGTGCCCGCCACGTGGGCTGCCATTGGGAATCTGCAAACCTTGACAGGAGCGCCCGGGGCGTCGGCGAGCTGGCACGTGTATCCGTCGGATACGGGCACGGGCTGGATCAAGGTGACCATGGGGAGCGCAATACCCGACTCGGTGCAGGTGACGTTTCTGCACGGTGCGCCGCACAGTATTGTGCTGTATCCTCTCGTCGGCCCCCCGGGCCCGGGAAACGCTCCCTATTTCGACCCGGTGTACCCCATTGCGGACACGGCAGGGGTGGGCGTCCCGGTGGTGGCCAAGGTGTTTGACAAAGCAGGAATTTGGCTCAGCAGCTACGAAACCGGCACGTCGCCGGTCACGTGGTCGGTCTACGAATTCACGGGCAACAAGCTGCCGCCGACGGGGTCCGTGATCCCGACCAACGGGGATGCGACCGCATTCACGCCAACCAGGGCATACAACTCCGTTTACGTGATCGCCACCTACAGCGACGGCAGTGTCGTTGCCAGGGACTCGATACAACTCCATATTCTTCCTGGCCTTCCCACGCAGCTCGTCATCGAGGCTGTCTGGGACTCCAGCCAAAGCCTCAACGCAGACAGGCGGCTCGGTTCGTTTACCATGGGAAGCACCGTACTCAAAGACAGCGTGTTCGCGGTGCTGCGCGACGCCGACAGCAACTTTGTGGGCCGTGCGACGGCCGCGACCTGGACAAGCAGGAACACCGGCGTGGTGACCGCCGCGTATGCGAGCGTGCCCATGGGGGAAGGGGAAATCACGCGGCAGACGCCGAACAGCTCGAACACGTGGGTGGCCGTGACCCAGGGAGCGCTCAAGGACTCGGTGCAGGTGAACCTCGACGCGGTGGGCTATTCGCAGATTCAGATCGTGGTGCGCGGCTCGGTGAACATCGACACCTTGCAAATGAGAACCGACCAGGACACCACCCTCATGGCGCGCGGACTCCGCGACGACGGCAGCGGCATCTGGGACGACCTCAGGGTGACATGGGGCAGCAGCGGCCTCTCGTTTGACAAGCCGGCGCCGGCGGCAGACACGTCGTCGTGGAGCCTCTCTCCCGCGAGCCCGGGCTCGGGAAAAATATTCATCCTCTGGACAAACGGTATCGTGCAGAGGACCGACACGATCGTCGCCATTTTCTCCTATGGCAACCCCGCGGTCATGGCGCTGTACCCTGCGGCGGGCCAGCCCAACACAACGACGAACGTGGCATACCCGCCGACGGACACCGTGGTGGCGGGCGTTCCCTTTCCGATCGTGGCAAAGCTGTTTACGCAGAGCAACGACTGGCTGAGCGGGTACGAGCGTTCCGACGCGCCGTTTACCTGGACAACAGATCCGCCTGGGGCGGCGACACTCCTTCCCTCAAGCGGGTTTCAGACCTCGTTTACGGGAGTCAAGGCCTATCAGACCGTCACGGTGACGGCCACCTATACGGATGCGAATATCACCCTGTCGAAGTCGATTAAAATCACCATCACTCCCGGGCCCGCCGCGTTTCTCGTGATAGAGCCCGACACCACGGGCAAGACCGCATATCCCAATGCCGCGCACCGCGCCGGACAGGTCGCCATTCTCGGCACCGACACATCACTGGCGGTGTATGCGGTGCTGCGGGATCAGTTCGGCAATTTTGTCGGCTTTTCGAACCCCACGGCGTGGCTGAGCCGCGATACCACGCAGGCCGCCGTGACAAACGGCGATCCGACCAAGGGCACCGGAATCCTGTTGCGCAGAACGAATCTGGGCCAGGCATGGGTGATTGCGCACGACGGGAAAACGCCCGCCTTTACAGACAGCGTGCTGGTGGTGCTCAGCAACGTTTCCTACACCGCGCTCCGCATCGTCGTGCGGGACTCCACAAAAATCAGTTCCTTGACAATGGCTATCGAACAAGACACCGTGCTGCAGGTGCAGGGACTCCGTTCCGACAATACGGGATGGGACTATGTTCCCGCCGCATGGTCCATGAGCGCGGGCCTCACCACCGTCCTCGCGCCTCCCGGCGCTTCAAACAACTGGAACGTGTCGCCGACCAACACGGGCAGCGGCGTGATACGGGTGAGCCTCGGCTCGGCAAAGCCCGATTCGGTCCTGGTGCAGTTCACTGCCGGCGCGGCGCGCAGCATCGTGCTGTACCCGGCCGCAGGCGATCCCGCGAAGCAGCAGCCGTATCCGGGCGTGAACCAGGCGATCATCGATTCGGCGGGAGAGGCCCTGCCCGTATTTGCAAAGGTGTTCGACAAGGCGGGCAACTGGCTGTCGTCGTACGAGTCGCCGTCCGCGCCCATCACATGGTCAATCGTGGAGCAGCAGGGCAACACCGACGTGCCGACGGGCAGCTTTACGCCTGCGACCGGCTCCTCGACCGTGTACACGCCGACACGGGCGAACAACACGGTGCTGCTCACCGCGGAATTC
>DATFYJ010000430.1:0-2293 GCA_035315105.1 Chitinivibrionales bacterium | reverse complement strand
GGAAGATTCTTTCCCGGGATCTTCCTTTTCTTTATGTGGTTCAGTGAAGGTATTTGATGGATGAAAAGAAAACGGGGAAGACAGCGAGACTGCTTGTTTTAATCGATTAACCTTGCACAAAGCTGAACCTTTTCCACCATTACTGCGACTATCAAAGGGAAGTGCATCCTTTTACCAGGGTTACGCTGGTTGTTACAGCTTTCCCTCGGATGGGCGCCAGGCGCCGGGATACGATTACGTTCAGGAAGAAAATTAACATTGTAAATTTGGACCGAGTAAGTGTATAATAAGTGATAATAGGTGCTGCGGTTGCAGACGGAAGGGCTGGTTTGAGGAATCCGGAATAAGCGATTAAACTGCCGCGACCGGAACAGGGGTTCTTCAAGGTGCAATTGCGGCGGCTTGCCGCGCAGAGATCATAGGGATGCGCGGCGGTCTGAAGATTTTACCCACTACGCAGAAGGCCTACGATTTTGTTGGGGTATGAATGCGCCTTCTGCTACGGGATGTCGCCCCCATATTGGGGGCGCCGAAGCGTCGCACTTCGTCAATTAATGTGAAGCGCAACATTAGTAGCCTTCGGCTCCAGGAGCCGAAGAAAAATTTTGGTGCCGACTCCTGTCGGCGGGGCTCCACAAATACCACGTTGGTGATCTGAACGGAAGGAATGTTTCATGAAAAAGGTGATTGCTGCCTGCTGCCTGTTTCTGTTGTATGCGTCCGCGAGAGTCGGGGCGCAGAACTATCCGGCAACGCTCAATGTGCCCATTGACATTTTCGACTACCACTCCGACGGCAGCTGCCCGGATTTCAATCCCGGAAAGGGTGTGCCGAACGTCTGGCTGACCAACCTGGTGCAGGACACGCTGGATCAGGACGGGCTTCCCGTCAGGGGAACGGCCCTCCTTTACAGCTGGGAATTAGGAAAATGGTGGCGCCAGTGGCGGCAGGGCAACGACTTCGAAAGGCCCGTCTATGCAACCGGCGGCAGGACGGTCAACCAACTCACGCAGGTTTTATACGACACGTCGTACAAGAACATTCTCGTTCGGCAAAATCTCAATTTTACCTATATTAATGGGTCGCAAGGACAATATCAGTATCAGAACGGCAACTTCTTCCCCCTTGACAATGCGGGCTTTCAGGCAAACGGCAACCCTCCGGACCCGACCGTGGATGTCGGCGGCAATCCCATCAACAGGGCCAACAATACGCACAACTATTCATTTGCGACGCACATCCACAGGATTTTCAAGTACGTCAACGGAACCATGCCTGCCAATCAACTGATTTTTGAATTCCGCGGCGACGACGACTTGTGGGTGTTCATCAACAGCCATCTCGTTCTCGATCTCGGCGGCATTCACACCACCATTCACGGAGCCTTTGTCCTTGCCAACGGAAACGCCGTGGTGTGGGAGAATTTTAAGAATAATGACATGAGCGATACAATGACCGCTCCTGCAAAATCGGTTGTCAACCTCGGTCTCAAGGACAGCTCAACCGCCTCCATCGACGTGTTCTTTTGCGAGCGCCAGTCCACAGGGTCCGATTTAGAGGTGACCTCCAACATCATTACAGCGCCTCCGCAAACGCTTACCATGCAAACCATCCCCGCAACCGACACCATTGCGGCAGGCGATTCCATGCAAATGTTCGCCACGATTCTCGACGACACCGGCGGCGTACGACCCGAATACGCCAACCTTGTCACATGGACGCTTCTTCCAACGGGAACGCGCAGCAAAATAAAGACTTTGCAGGGCGGCTTAAACACATTTTACGCGGTTGACGCGTACAAATGGTATTACACGATCGGGCAGTTTATCGACCCCACCAATCCTGGTCGTATAATCCTTGACACGGTAAAAGTCTACGTTGTCCCTGCCGCTCCCTCGCATCTCACCATAGAGGCGAGTCCGGATTCCACAAAGAGCCTCAACGCGGACAACCGTCTCGGGTCGATCACCATGCCGAGCACGACACAGAAGGACTCCGTGTACGCGGTACTGAGGGACCGGTTCGGCAACTTTGTGAGCCATGCCACGCTTGCGGTGTGGGTTTCGGACAACACCAACGTGGTGACGGTCGCGCCGGGCCGAACAAGCCTGGGCGAGGGCGTAAATACGCGGCAGACAAACCAGCCTGCGAACACCTACGTCGTTGCGGCGCAGAACGGGTGGACCGACTCGGTGCAGGTTATTCTGAGCAACATCACCTACTCGCAAATTCAGATAGTGGGAAGGCTGACCGGCACCAGCACCATTGACAGCATAACCAGTTTGCAAATGCG
>DATFYJ010000429.1:0-7523 GCA_035315105.1 Chitinivibrionales bacterium | reverse complement strand
GTGTGCGCGCTGTTCGGCGTCCCGGCCGACCTCGTCACCGGGTATATCAAACGGTTCTTCGGGGCCAAAAAGCCGGACATTGCCGAAAAAAACGCACTCGCGGCCGGCCGCGGCTTTTCCCTCGGCGAGGCGCTGGTCAAGCGCGGCACGGTTTCCATCGCCATCACCAAAGACCCTTCCGTCAAGGACGAGCTGTTCCTTGCCGGTTCCGACGCAATAAGCCTGGGCGCGCTTTCGGCCGGGTGCGACTTCGTGTCGTCGTACCCCATGTCGCCGTCCACGAACGTATTAACGTTCCTTGCCCAGCACAAGAACGAGTTCGGCATTATCGTAGAACAGGCGGAGGACGAAATCGCGGCCGTCAACATGGCCCTGGGCGCCTGGTACGCGGGAGGCAGGGCGCTCGTCACGACTTCGGGCGGCGGCTTCGCGCTCATGACCGAAGGGATAAGCTTGAGCGGCATGCTCGAAACGCCGGTGGTGGTTCACGTGGGCCAGCGGCCCGGCCCCGCCACCGGCCTTCCCACGCGCACCGAGCAGGCCGACCTTGATCTCGTCTTGCATGCAGGCCACGGCGAATTCCCGCGCGCGGTGTTCGCGCCCGGCACGCTCGCCACCGCCATCGAGGCAATGCAACGCGCGTTTACGGTTGCGGACAAATACCAGATACCGGCGTTCGTGCTCACCGACCAGTACTTCCTCGATTCCTGCGCAGGTATGCCGTTGTTCGACATCTCGAAAAATACGGTCCAGAAACATCTCGTTACAACCGGCAAGGATTACCAACGCTATGTCCTCACCAAGACCGGCATTTCTCCCCGGGGAATTCCGGGCCACGGCGACGGCATCGTGTGCGTGGACAGCGACGAGCACACTGAGGATGGATACATCACCGAAGACCTGGACCTGCGGACCCGCATGGTGAACAAGCGACTCGGCAAAGCGGACTTCGACGCCGAGGACCTCATGCCGCCCCGGTTCGTGGGCCCCGACTCGCTCAAAAACCTCGTGGTGTGCTGGGGATCCAATTATTATGCGGTGCGGGAGGCGCTCATCAGGCTCGGGTGGCCCAACACCGCCATGCTGCACATCGCGCAGGTTCATCCGCTGCACCCCATGGTCGACGTTGCCTTGACAAAGGCCAAGAAGGTGATCGCGGTTGAAAACAACGCCACCGGCCAGCTGGCCAGGCTCCTCAAGATCTCGGTCGGCTACGACACGCACGAGAAGATCCTCAAGTACAACGGCATGCCGTTTTCGGTGGAGGAGCTGGTGGAGAAGATCGGGAAAGCGATACAATAAAGGAAAAGGTTGGCGGTTGACAGTTGACGATTGACGGTAGAAAAGTGAACAGCCCCACTTCAAAGCGGACGAACAGACAGGAAGAATTGATGCGAAAAAACAGCCTAATTTCAAGCTGTCAACTGTCATCTGTCAACTGTCAACTTTTTTTGCCATTTATGCAAGAGGTCTTGCTATGAACCAAAACCCCTTCGACAAAGAAAACCCCGACATCGCCTGGTGCCCGGGCTGCGGCAATTACTCCATCCTCGACGCGATCAAGCAGGCCGTGGCACAGCTCGGCATAACCCCGCAGAACCTTGTGGTTGCCTGCGGCATAGGCCAGGCGCCCAAAACGCCGCATTATTTCAACACCAACATGTTCAACGGACTGCACGGCAGGGCGCTGCCCGCTGCCACGGCGATCAAGGCGGCTAACCCGTCGCTCACGGTGATCGCCGAAGGCGGCGACGGCGACATGTACGGCGAAGGCGGCAATCACTTCATCCACACCGTGCGAAGGAACCCCGACATCACCCACCTCGTGCACGACAACATGGTGTACGGCCTCACCAAGGGCCAGGCCTCGCCCACGTCGGAGCGCGGGTTCGTGACGCCGGTGCAGGTTGACGGCGTGACACTCGAGCCGTTCAACCCGATCGCCGTCGCGCTTGCGCTCGACGCCTCGTTCGTGGCGCGCGCATTCGCGGGAGACATTCCGCAGACCGTGGGAATCCTCAAGAAGGCAATCCTTCACAAAGGCTATGCGCTGGTTGATATCTTCCAGCCCTGCGTCACCTACAACAAGGTGAACACCTTCAAGTGGTTCAAGGACAACACCTATTATCTTGACGAAACGCATGACACAACGGACCGCGTTGCGGCTTTTTCACTCGCCATCAAGACCGACAAGTATCCGCTTGGCGTCTTTCATGTCAACGCCGGAAGGATACCGTTTGAGGAAGCGTGCGGCGCCTACAAGGAAGACAAGCGGCCGTTGTTTGAACGGAATGTGGACGCCAAGAAAGTGGCACACCTTATGGAGCGGGTGGGAAGAAGCTAGCGCAGAGGAGATGCAACCGGTTTGCTCCGGGGATGAAAGAACCGATCATCAAGAACGGAAAATCAAGAAACAGTATTGTGCCTTTTGTCAACTGGTTCAATTGCTTACCACCCTGTTCTTCCCCTTCTTCTTCGCCTTATACAGCCGATTGTCCGCGAGGGCCAGAAGCTTGTAAATGTCGTCCGCCTCGTCAAAGCTGGCAAATCCGGCGCTGATGGTTATGCCGACCGCCGGGCCCGTTTTTTCCAATTGAATCCGCAATTCCTCAACGAGCTTTCGGATTTTTTCAACGGCGAAGATCGCCCCTTCCCTGGGCGTAACAGTAAAGAGGATCACAAATTCCTCCCCGCCGTAACGGCACAGAATATCCCGCGCGAACAGCGATGTTTTTATGATGCGCGACACCTCTGCGAGGACGGTGTCGCCCGCCAGGTGTCCATAGGTATCGTTGATTTCCTTGAAGTTGTCAAGATCCAGCATCGCAAGACCGAAATTCGTCTCCAACGGCGACCGGTATTTGATATGGCTCACATTGCGTTTGATTTCTATATCGAGGTACCTGTTGAAAAACCGCCGGTTATAGGCGCCGGTCAGTTCGTCAATCTCCGACATTTCCTCCATTCGTTTTTTCAACAGGTCGTTTTCCCTGACCGTTTGGAGCGACAAAAAGAGAATCGAGGCTGTCACCGTCACCATGTTGAACAATCCGAGTCCATCGAGGATGTCGGGGGCGATTGGAAAAATGAAAAAACCTTTTCTGGTCAGAATGAACAACATGATAAAACAGACGGAGATACAGGTCACCTCGAGCATTTTTAATTTCAATTTTATGGAATATGAATTGAAAACGATCACCAAACTTGCAATGAGATAGAGGCCGAAATAACTGCTCCAGCCAAGAAGGCACGTGGCGATGCTGGAGTGGAGTACGATCTCAAGAATAGCAAGCTGCAGCGGCAATACATAGTGTTTTCTTTTCAGAAGGTGGAAATTGAATATATAGAGGCTGCAAATGAAAATATTGGAAATCCAGAGGACCCGTAATTGAAGAACTAGGAAAAAAACGAGCAGCAGTAGGTGAATAGTGAGACACAGCAGAAAAAAGAGCCGGAGCAATACCTGCTTCCTATGCTGTTCTATGGCGCTCTCGATCATGTCCAACGCCTCCCCTGGCTCCCCTTCATATTACATAATACGATCTCATGGCGTTTTAGTCAATAACCCCAGATCTTTCGAACGAGCGCCCGTCAAAACAGGATCATTTCCATTTCGCCGCCTTTTTCCCCTCCCCCTTTGCTTGCCCGGCCGGAATGAGATATTTTTGTCAGTCCTGCTCATGACCTTGCATCATCAGCGGCAATTCCTTTAGTATAGTACTGGAGTTTTTCATGCACACCAAGAAGCACGACGGTTTTTTCGACGAAGAAACTTCCGAAACAAAAGCTGAAAAAGACCTGCTCGGCATGCTCGGCACCTACGACAAGCCCGTGGCGGCAAATCTTGAAGTGGGTTCCAAGGCTTCCGGCAAGATCCTCAAGATCTCCGACCAATACGCGTTCGTGGAAATCGGCGGCAAGAACGAGGCGGTCGTTGAGCTGTCCGAATTGACAAAAGAAGATGGAACCTGTTCGGTTGCCGCCGGGGACGTGTTTGAAGGATATGTCGTGTCGCTCAAGAACGGCATTACCCTGTCAAAGAAGCTTTCTTCAAAAGCGGCCGGCAACGACTCATCAATGAGCGACATCATCGATGCCATGAAATCAAAAATTCCCGTCGAAGGGAAAGTCACCGGCATCAACAAAGGCGGCTTCAACGTGAAGGTGATGGGTCAGAAGGCGTTCTGCCCCATTTCGCAAATGGACCTCAAGCGCGTTGAAGACCCGAACGTGTTTCTCAACAAGTCGCTCACGTTCGTGATCGCGCGCGTCACCGAGGGCGGGCGCAACATCGTGGTGTCGCGCCTGCCGCTGCTCGAAGCCGACATGGGGCAGATCCTCGACCGTCTTGCATCATCCATGGAAGCAAAAACCGTTGCGCCGGGCACCATCAGCCGCATCATGCCGTACGGCCTGTTCGTGGACCTCGGCGGGTTCGAGGGGCTTGTTCACATATCGGAAGTGTCGTGGGAGCGGTCGCAGGACCTTTCCAAAACGTTCGAGCCGGGGCAGAAAGTGGACTGTCTTGTTCTCGGCATCGAGCGCAGGGAGCCGCTGCGCCAGTCAAAGATATCGCTGTCCATCAAGCAGATCTATGCAAACCCGTGGACGACGGTGGCAACCGTGTTCGCGCCCGGCCAGACGGTGCAGGGAAAAATAACCCGGCTCGCCACTTTCGGCGCATTTGTCCAGCTTGTCCCGGGCGTGGAAGGTCTTATTCACATTTCGGAAATGAGCTGGGAAAAGAGGATCCGGCACCCGGGCGACGTCGTGGCCGAGGGCCAGGAAGTGACGGTGACCATTCTCCGGGTCGACCAGGACAAACGGGAAATCTCCTGCTCACTCAAGGACGCGGCAAACGATCCGTGGAACGGCATCGAAGAACGGTTCGCGGCCGGGTCCGCGGTGCAGGGAACCGTGGAGCAGAACACCAAGTTCGGTTTTTTTGTCAACCTTGCCGAGGGAATAACCGGACTCCTGCCGTTCGGCAACATCGCGCAGGAGAAAAAGGAATCCATAAAGGTCGGCGCGCCGCTCGACGTCACCATCGAATCGGTCGACCTTGAGCGCCGCAGGATTTCCCTTTCCTACGGCAAAGCGGACGAACGCCAGCATGCAACCGAAGTCAAACAGTACATCTCGGCGCAGAAGCAGCAGAAAAGCGAACCCGCCGACACCGAATTCGGCGAGGCGCTCAAGCTCGCGCTCCAGAAAAAGCAGCAGTAAACAAAACCCTATGAGCAGAATTCTCGTCATCGGCGGGGCGGGCTATATCGGCAGCCATGTCGTTTGCGCACTTCTTGACAGAGGCGACTCGGTCACGGTGTTCGACAACCTGTCCACAGGGTGCCGCGAGAACCTGTTTGGCGAGGCCGCATTCGTGCAGGGAGACATCCTCGGGTATCCGCTCCTTCTGGCAACGGTCCGCAAGGGGTTCGACGCAGTCGTTCACCTAGCCGCGCTCAAGGCTGCGGGCGAATCCATGACCGCGCCGGAGAAATATTCGGTCAACAACATCTGCGGGACCGTCAACATTCTCAACGCAGCAAGCGAAGCAGGCATTCCGCGGATCGTTTTTTCGTCCTCAGCGGCCGTGTACGGCGTGCCCGTCCGCATCCCCATGGACGAAGGCCATCCCACCGACCCCATCAATTTCTACGGGTTTACAAAACTGGAAATCGAGCGGCTGCTTTCCTGGTACGAACGGCTGCGCGGAATCCGCTTCGCCGCGCTCAGGTATTTCAACGCGGCCGGGTACGACCCTGCCGGCAGAATACACGGGCTGGAGAAAAACCCGCAGAACTTGCTCCCCATCATCATGGAAACCGCGGCGGGGACACGGCCGTTTCTTTCCATTTTCGGCAGCGACTGGGACACTTCGGACGGAACCGGCGTGCGCGATTACATTCACGTGAGCGACCTCGCGGACGGCCACCTGCGCGCCCTCGATCATGTCGCGAAACGCAACGAAAGCATCACCGTGAACCTGGGCAGCGAAAACGGCATCAGCGTTAAAACCATGATCGATGTCGCACGGCGCGTCACCGGAAGGCCGATTGAGGCAAGGCAGGCTCCGCGGCGGCCCGGTGATTCGGCGGTTGTCATCGCATCCTCGAAAAAAGCAGCCAGCGTCCTCGGCTGGCATCCGGCGCACAGCGACTGCGAAACGCTGATCGCCGACACCTGGAACGTTTACAAGAACCTTCAACGCTAGAACCGCATTCGCATCGCCGGCGCTGCCGCCGGAGTCCTCATGGTGATACCTATTGTAACGCGCGGGGGCTTTGCCGAAGTCTCATAAGAGAATGCGAGACGTCATGAACCTCAAGCGACTTTCTTCCATGAGCTATCGTTCGCGCCTTTTGTGGGGGCTGCTCATTGTGAACATCCCGATGTTCGTGATTTTGTCGGCAAACGAGATCGTCGCGGTGCGGAATTTCGCCTTCCAGCGGGAAATAGAGGCCATCACCACGGAAGGCCGGTTTCTGGCCGCCGACGTCACCGACGCGCTCCTCGACCATGACCGCGCCAGGCTGATTGAAATCCTCAGTTTCGCAACAAGTCAACGCCAGATCAAGGAAGCGTCGGTTCTCGACAGCGAGAACACGGTGCTTGCGTCCTCCGACCCCACCCTTGTGGGAAGAATACATCCCTCGGTCGAGCACCTCACGGTGTCGAAACTACGGGGGCGGACATTTCTCACCTCGTTTCCCGTGCACGGAAAGATGCTGGGCGGAAAAGGACCGCGCGCGCTTCAGGTCAGGTACTCGCTCGAAAGGGCGTACGGCGATATCGGCTCGACGCTGTTATGGGAAGTCGCCATCGATTTCGTGGAGATCTTCATCATCCTGCTCGTCGCGTGGTTTATATCCGGGCTGCTTCAGAAACCCCTTGTGGAACTGCGCGCCGTATCCGACAAAATGGCCATGGGCGATTTCTCGAAACGGGTGAAAGCCGGATCGCATGACGTTGTGGGGGAACTTGCCGCCGCGTTCAACAACATGGCTTCCCGGCTCCAGGTGCTCACCTCGTCCATGCAGCAGGAAATCGACCGTGCGACCGAAGCATTGACAAATCGCAACCGAGACCTGCACGAAAAGCAGCTCCAGTTGGAGAGCTCAAACAAGAAGCTGCGCGAACTCGATGTTCTCAAGTCCGATTTCGTTTCAATGGTGTCGCACGAACTCCGCACGCCGCTCACCTCAATCATCGGATTCGCCAAGACCATCAGGACGCTCCCCCTCTCCGGCGAGCAGCAGAAGAAGTATCTCGACATCATCGAATCCGAAGGCAAACGGCTTTCGTCGCTTGTCGAGGAATACCTCGACATTTCCAAGATCGAATCGGGCAGCATCTCGCTGCAGCGAACGCCCGTAAATCTTGGAAACATCATCCGCTCGGCCGTTGAATCGTTCCCGGTATCCGGGCAAAGAGAGATCATCGTGGACCTACCGCCGTCCATGCCGGATGTCATGGCCGATAAAGGGAAAATTCTTCGGGTCCTGTATAATCTGATCGATAAC
>DATFYJ010000428.1:0-2133 GCA_035315105.1 Chitinivibrionales bacterium | reverse complement strand
CGGGCGGCGTGGCGGCAGCCGTGCGCAAGGCGCAGGCATTTGTCAAACAGTCCAGGCTTGCCGTGAAGATCGAGGTCGAAGCGCAGACCCTACGCGAATTCGAGGAGGCGCTCGCCTGCACGCCCCACAGGATAATGCTTGACAACATGAACATCGCCGACATGGCTGCGTGCGTAAATCGTGCGCGGACTTCGGCACCAGGGATTGAGCTTGAGGCAAGTGGCAATGTGACTGCCGAGACAATCGTGGCCATTGCTGAAACCGGGGTGGATTTTATTTCTGTCGGGGCGATCACTCACAGCGCGCCGGCAGTCGATATGCATCTTGTAATTGAATGAATTCAATAAAATGACCTCAGAAATTGACACCATCCGCTCGCTCCCCTTTGTCGAGCATCTTCACCACTTCGACGTCATCGAGTCCACCAACAACTTTGCAAAGGACCTGCCGGTCTATCCGGAAAAGGGCATCGTCGTCGTCTGGGCAAACAGGCAGACCGCGGGCCGCGGCCAGCGCCAGAACACGTTTTTCTCTGAAGTAAAGGGCGGGCTGTTCGCGAGCGTTGTGTGTCCCATCGGGGACCTGTCGACGCATTTCTCCTTCAACCGGGCGATGAGCCTTGCGATTTTCGACGGAATAAAGGCCCTCGCCCCCAAGGCCACGCTTAGCGTCAAGTGGCCCAACGACATCTACTGGGGCGACAAGAAAATATGCGGCATCCTTCTGGAAACCGTGCCTTCCCGCCCGGGCTTCATCGTGGTCGGGTTCGGCATCAACGTCAACATTCCTGCAACAACATTTCCGCCCGATGTGCGCAGCATCGCGACATCGCTGCTTATGGAAACGAAGCAACGGCATGCCATAGGCGGCCTGCTCTTCGCCATTCTCAAGCGGTTCTGGAAATATCTAGGGCTCGACGCGGGCGCCGCGCACCTGCTCTACGCGAACCGTCTTTACCAAATTGGATCCTACTGCGAAGTACATAACACCAAAGGAGTTTTTAAGGGCGTGCTTGAAGACGGAAGGATGCGGCTTCTTGCCGGACACCGGGAGCTCCTCCTGTCCACGGGACCCGTGCGGTTCCAAAGCCCGCTATGACGGCCGGCACGTCCACATATATTTTTGTCCCATGGCTCAAACCTTCGTTCTTGCAATTGACATCGGCAACACCAACACGCATGCCGGAGTGATCGACTGCGACGCACTTTCCTGCCTGCGGTCCGACGTGTTCCCCACTAAGGACGCGGTCAGGCGGCTCGGCGGGTCGCTTAAGAAACTAGTTTCCCCTGCCGGCTTCGCAAAGGCGCCGCCCGCGGTGGTGTGCTCTGTTGTCAAGATCGACCGCGGCTCAGTCGCCGCCGCCATCGCGGAAGCAGGCTGCGGTCCTCCGGTCTGGTTCGAATACACGCCGCGCTTTCCGATCAAAGTCTCCTACGACAACGCCGCCTTGCTCGGACCCGACCGACTTGCCGATTGTCTGTACTGTTGCGCCGCGCATCCGGGAAAAAGCCAGATCATCATCGACGCGGGAACGGCAATCACCGTGGACTTCCTCAGGAACGGCAGCGAATTCAGCGGCGGAACTATTATGCCGGGCATCTCGACCCAGCTTTCGAGCCTGCACGAGCACGCTGCCGCACTTCCATCCGTCGAACTTGACGAATCGGCAACAGAGTTTCCCGGCAGGTCCACGAAATCGGCCATGACGACCGGCGTGGTCTACGGGACCGCAGGCGCGCTCTCGTTTGTCGTGGCGCGGTACAGAGAACAGTTCGGGAAGGACGCAATGGTGATGGCGACAGGAGGGGCGTGGAGGCATGTGGAGAAGCTGGTGACGTTTGAATATGAATTTGTGAAGGAGATGACGATGATTGGAACTGGTTTGTTTTCGATCGTTGAAGAGTTGAAACGTTGAAAAGAGGGAAGTTGACAGTTGACAGTGAAGAGACGGGCTTAGATGTCATTGCGAGGAGCGGGAAGCGACGAAGCAATCTCCCGAAATTATTTCGGAACGTCGTACAAAAGGACCCGCACAGGCAGTCTCACAGCTTAAATAAAATCAAGATAAAGATTTCGATATTCGTCCGATTATGAATACTAGTAGAATGTTTTTCAATCTGTGCAGTGACGGTA
>DATFYJ010000427.1:0-3140 GCA_035315105.1 Chitinivibrionales bacterium | reverse complement strand
GTTGCCGGGATCGCCCTGTTTACGCTCAGCTTTTATCTCAATTCCAGGCTTTCCATTTTTTCCCAACATGCGCAGATCATGTTTCCCATGTATTTGCGCGGCTTCGCCATGGGCATGCTTTTCTCGCCGCTGTCCGCGCTTGCACTCACCGAAATCTCAAGGACCGAAATGGCGCAGGCTTCCGGATTAATGAACGTTATTCGCCAGGTGGGCGGAAGTTTCGGCGTTGCCGTTTTGCAGACGCTGCTCACCCAGCGCATCGTTTTCCATACGGCCGTTTCCGGGGCCCTGCTCAACCGTTCGTCGCCGGTTTTCACCCGCAGCCTCCAGATGATTCAGGCGCATGCCGTGCACGACGCCGGTTCGACGATGCAGAATGCCGCGGCGCAAAGTTCGATGCTCGTAATGTCCCATTTCTCCCAGCAGATGTTTGTCTGGGGCATCAACGACGATTTTCTTATTTCCGCAATGTGCACGGCGGCGTGCCTGGTTCCTATATTGATTTTGAGGACAAGAAGAAAGCCCCTGGCCGCGCCGGCGATAAGACCGTGATGGCGGCATTCGGAGACTTCGACGATGTTGTTAATGGTATAACGTAAGGACCATCATGACCAGAATCAGCATACGACAGCCTGCACTTGCTTTGTGCCTGTGCGCGCTCGCTATGGCCGGCGCGGCCGGCCAGGCCGTCGATTCAATCACCCTGCCGTTCGCTATAGGGCTTGCCCTAAAGAATAGCGCCGCACTCAACGCGGCGCAGCAGGGGCTTTCGGCGGCAAAGGCAAGAACGAGTCAGGCGAAAAGCGCGTGGTTGCCCGAGGTGACTGGAACGGGTTCTTACGCGTACCTCTACCCGCTTGAGACAATTCCATTTGGCGGGAAGGTCTTTCAGTTGTATCCCGCTAATAACTGGGACCTGCACGTGGGCGCGGATTATGTTCTGTTCGATTTTGACAAGAGGGGAAAAACGATTCGGCTTTCGAAGATGGGCGAGCAGGGTTTGCAAACCGGAACCGACCTTGCCGCAAAGGCCGTGGCCTACCAGACCATTGTCATGTTCGAGACGATCCTGGGCAGCATACAAATGATTGCCGCGAAACAGGAAAACATCTCGAACCTGAGCCAGCACCTTGATTTTGTCAAGAAGAAACTATCCACGGGCAGCGCCACGGAATTCGACGTGCTGCGCAGTGAGGTGCAGCTCACCAATTCCCAGACCGAGCTTACGGACCTCGAAAACGATCTGACCAAGCAGCACATCGACTTCCGGTTTCTGCTCGGCATGCCCGAATCCGCGCCGGTCCGGTGCGCCGGCGCATTCGATTCGAGCTATCGTGAGCCGCCAATGGATTCGCTGGCGGACGCGGCGCTCAAACAACGGACCGAAATCGATTTGGTCAACCTCGGCATCAAGGCTGCGCAGATGCAGCTTTCGCTGGCACGCGCGGACCTTGCGCCCGCGCTCACCGCGCATGTTGCCGGGGGCGCGAAGAACGGCTACATCCCCGATCTTGACCAGCTCGAATGGAACTGGGTGGCGGGCGCGCAGATCACCGCGCCCATTTTCGACGGACGGCGGACCCATTTTCACGTAAAGGAACTGGAGTCGCGGCTTGACAGCCTGCGCACCATGCTGGCCGACCTGCAGCGCCGCGTGCGTACCGACGTGCTCAAGGCGGTGGCGGATGTTAAGAGCGCGTACGAATACCTCTCGGAGGCGGCCGAAAACATCCGGCTCGCCGGCGAATCCCGGCGCATAGCGACGTTGCAGTACGAAGCGGGTGCGATTCAAAACCTCGACCTGCTCGACGCAGAGGAGAAATATACCCAGGCCAAATTTGCCCGCGTGCAGAGCGAGTTCCGCTACACTCTCAGCAAATTCGCCCTGATGCAGGTAACAGGATTCGATTTTGCGAAATAGGCAGATGCCGGAGCCAGATAGCGACCGGGCATGAAGTTTGGGCGCGGCTTCCGTAACAAGGTGTGTTTATGCGTAGTCAAACAACATTGTTGAGAACTAACGTATGCCTAACAAACACGAATTAATTTCAGAGAATATGCCGCGGCGCAAGAACCGTTTCAGGTCGCGGGTTCCCGCACGCGGTAAAACCTTTACCGGGTCATCATTCATTATGATAAAAAAGCTTGTCGTCCCGCTCTGTTTGTCCCTGCTTGTCTGCGCGCTCTGTGCGCTCTGCGCATGCCATTCAAAGGCGCCGGCAAATGTTGCGGTCAACAAATTCAACGCAACGCCCGTGGTCGAGGGGTTTGTGGTGAAACCGAGCGTGGTAGTAGATGAGATTTCGATTTCGGGCACGCTCATGCCCTTTGAAGAAACCGTGCTTATGCCCGATGTGGCAGGCAGGGTGGTGGCGATCAACCTGCCGGAAGGAAAGCTTGTCAAACAGGGAACATTGGTGGTCAAATTGTTCGACGAGGATCTGCAGGCAAGTCTGAAGAAGTCGCAGACACAACTTGACATTGCGGAACAAACGCAGAAGAGGCAGAGCGAGCTGATAAAGATCAACGGCATTAGCCAGTCGGATTACGACCAGGCGGTCCTGCAGGTAAGCTCGATCAAGGCGGATATTGACATCCTCAAGGCACAACTACGCAAGACCGAGGTGCGCGCTCCTTTTGATGGGGTGATCGGATTGCGGAACGTGAGCGTGGGCGCAGAGGTGACTCCCGGTACCGCGCTTGCCACGATCCGATCCGTTGCTCAGCTCAAGCTGGACTTCAGCGTGCCGGAAAAGTACAGCGGAATAGTCAAAGCGGGAATGAAGGTGAGCTTTACCGTGCAGGGCGACGATGCAAAACATGAAGCCACGGTCATGGCGACCGAGGAAGGGATCGACGTAACCACCCGCAACCTCAAAGCGCGGGCGGTCGTGAAGAACAAGGACGCGGAATTGAAACCGGGCGCGTTTGCAAATGTCGAGTTGGAACTTGGAGAAAACAAGAACGCCTTGATGGTACCCACGCAGGCAGTCATTCCACAGGAGCGTGACAAACAATTGATTATCGCCAAAAACGGCAAGGCAAAATTTGTCACCGTGACAACAGGCATACGCCAGGCCTCGAACGTTGAGGTTCTCGACGGCATCGCGGCCGGAGATACCATCGTCACAACCGGATTG
>DATFYJ010000426.1:0-2387 GCA_035315105.1 Chitinivibrionales bacterium | reverse complement strand
TTTTGTTTATGCCAAGGGCAGTTATAAAGACAAGGTGAAAGAAACCCGTGATAAAACCGGGCTCAATGAATCGGTTGTGTGCGGCACGGGAGAAATCCACGAAATTCCCGTTTCGGTAGCGGTAATGGATTTCCGGTTTTTCGGCGGCAGCCTTGGCAGCGGCACGGGGGAAAAAATCCTGCTTGCCTCAAACTTTGCATACGAGCACAAGATCCCGTACATCATATTTTCCGCCTCAGGCGGCGCGCGCATGCATGAGGGAATTCTCTCACTCATGCAGATGGCAAAGACCTGCGCCGGCATCGCGCGGCTTCGCGAAAAGAAGATCCCATACATTTCGGTTCTTACGGATCCAACCACGGGCGGCGTAGTTGCGAGTTATGCCATGGTCGGCGATATCAATATTGCGGAACCGGGAGCGCTGGTCGGATTTGCAGGCAGGCGCGTGATAGAGCAGACCATTAAGCAGAAACTGCCCGAAAACTTTCAGACCTCAGAGTACTTTCTGGAGCATGGGTTCATCGACCTTATCGTTGAGCGCAAGAATCTTAAAGAAACCCTGAAAAACGTTCTCCTCTATTACACCCGGTAAAAGGTCCCAACAGGGCAAAAATATATGAGCGATTATCTTGAATTTGAAAAGTCGATTGCCGAAATGGAGAAGATGATCGAGAAGCTCAAGTCGATCTCTCCGGACGAGAATCATTACAGCGACGAAATCGCCGAGCTTGAGAAGAAATGCCTCCAGCAGAAGCAGGAGTTGTATTCCAGCCTCACGCCCTGGCAGACGGTCCAGATCGCAAGGCATCCAAAGCGTCCCGTGCTGCAGGATTTCATTGCGCTTATTTTTTCAGATTTCATCGAGCTTCACGGGGACCGCTGCTTCGGCGACGACCAGGCGCTTATCGGCGGGTTCGCCACCATCGGCAAGCGCCGGGTGATGCTTATCGGCCACAACAAAGGCAAGAATGTTGACGAAAACGTATTGCGCAATTTCGGTCAGGCAAAACCCGAGGGATACCGCAAGGCGCTTCGCCTCATGAGGCTTGCCGAGAAGTTCAATCTCCCTATTCTGTGCTTTATCGACACGCAGGGTGCATATCCGGGCGTCGATGCCGAGGAGCGCGGCCAGCCCGAAGCCATTGCCACCAATCTCACCGAAATGGCGCGTCTCGAAGTGCCCATAATAGCCGTGGTCACCGGCGAAGGCGGAAGCGGGGGTGCGCTTGCCATCGGCGTGGGTGATTCGGTGCTCATGCTGTCGCATGCGGTGTATTCGGTGATTTCTCCCGAAGGGTGCGCGTCCATTTTGTGGCGTGACGCGTCGTTTTCTCCCCAGGCCGCCGAGGCGATGAAGCCCACGGCCCCGTCGCTTTTGTCGCTGGGCGTGATAGACGAGATAATTCCTGAGCCCCTTGGGGGCGCGCACCGCAACCACGAACAGACCGGCCAGGAAATCAAGCGCGTGCTTCTCAAGCACCTCAAGAAACTGTGCGCCCAGTCTGCGTCGAGACTGGTGAGGCACCGGTTCGAGAAATACTCCGGAATGGGGCTGTTTTCGAGCTGATCGCAAGAGCTCACCGCAAAGGCGCCAAGTTCGCAAAGAAATTTCTTCCATTTATTCATCACTGCGTTCTTTGCGTCTTTGCGGTGAAATTATTTTAGGTTTGCAAACCCACAGGATACAATTATGGCCGCCATAAAGAAATTGACCATAGAAAACAAACTCCACAAGATACCGCTGCGCATCACCGACACCACGCTGCGCGACGCGCACCAGTCGCTGTGGGCGACACGCATGCGCACTTCGGACATTGAAAAAATCATCGACGTCATCGACAACGTCGGGTATTACTCCCTGGAATGCTGGGGCGGCGCGACGTTTGACGTGTGCCTCCGCTTTCTCCGGGAGAACCCGTGGGAGCGGTTGAGGCTCATGAAGTCGAGGGCCAAGAAGACGCCGCTGCAGATGCTTCTGCGGGGACAAAACCTGGTCGGGTACCGCAACTATGCCGACGATGTTGTCGATCGGTTCGTGGCGCTTGCCTGCGAAAACGGCATGGACATCTTCCGCGTGTTCGACGCGCTCAACGATACGCGCAACATCGAAGCCGCGGTGAGGGCGGTCAAGAAACACGGCGGTCACGCGCAGGGCACGCTGTGTTACACCATAAGCCCGGTGCACACCATCAAGAAATTCGTGGCGTACGCGCGCGAGCAGAAACAGCTTGGCGTGGATTCCATCTGCATCAAGGACATGGCGGGCATTCTGTCGCCCATCATGGCCGAGCGGCTCGTGAGCGCGCTTATCAAGGAGCTCGACATACCCATCCAGCTCCATTGCCACGCCAGTTCCGGCATGGCGATCTCCAGCTACGTTGAAGGCG
>DATFYJ010000425.1:0-7672 GCA_035315105.1 Chitinivibrionales bacterium | reverse complement strand
TGATCATAAGCGTCGCAGGGCCAAGCGGAACCATCACTCCCCCTGCGCCCTCAACGATTACACACCCGCCGCGCATACCGGGAAGGCTTTGTATCATGTCAAGACTTCGTTTGATTTTCAGGATTGAGACTTGCGAGCGCGCGCGGCGTGCGGCCAGATGCGGTGAACACGCGTGAACAAACCGGTACGGAACATGGTGGCGATCCGGGCCCAACACCAGTCGGCCCGACTTCTTGACATACTCAAAGTCTGGCGCACGGAGTGTTGCGGATTTCCGCGGCCCGCATCCGGTTTGCACGGGTTTCATATAGGAAACCGGAACAAAACACGCCAATGCTTCGATAAGCAGCCTGCTCACGAACGTTTTTCCTACGTCGGTGCCGGTGCCGGTGACGAAGAATCCGCGTGACATAGACTTCATCGGAACTCATTTCTTGAGTGCAAGTCCATACGCCACATTGATGGAGAGCGGGACCCCGGAAGGTTCGCTGTGATTGTTTTCATATTCGCGGCATAGTTTTATTATTTCCCGCAGGGAAAGGCGCCTCCCCTCGACCGCGGTGCTGCCCGTCTCGCTCATGTACTTGAGCGCATCCATGGCAGAAGCAAACCGGTACTGCTTTTCAAATGATAAATATGTCCGGCAGTCGAATCCTGATGCGGCCAGCAGCGCCGAAAAATCGTCGCGTGAAGGCAGCCGGACCGGAACGGACAGATTGCGCTCCTGGCGCAGGGAAAATATTTCGGAAAAAGAACCTTGCAGAAACCCGGAGAATACCAGCGCGCCGCCGGCAGCCAGCACACGGAACAATTCCCCCATGCCTTTGGACGGATCCTCCAGCCAGTGCAACACCGAGGCGACCACCGCGCCGCCGAACACCCCGTCCCGAAACGGCAACCCCTCGATGTCGGACTGAACCGCGCCGGGGCTTCTGCGGCAGCGCAGCATTCCGTATGCCAGATCGGTGCGCATCAATCTGACAGGGACCTTGTTCTCCTTGAGCAACCCTGCCATGCCGCCCGCGCCGCAGCCGGCGTCAAGCCAGGGCAGGCTGAACCCGCTCGCGGTCTTGACAAAAGGTACTAGCAGTGCAAGGATCTGCTTCTGGATATACGCTTCCTCCTGGTATCCGTTTGCTTTTGCGGAAAATGTCGCGGCGATGCGGCGTTTGGACGGAATTTGTATGATCATGGCTTTGGTTCAAAATAACTTACGGGCATCGATACCAACGCGGATGGCAGGCCTCGTGCGCACCCTATGAGGGCATGCGACATTCCCGGCTTTGCGGACTTGGATTTGGTTTCCGCAAAGCAGGGTCTAAACATGTGAAATATTTACCAGTTGTCGGGCATGCTTTCTATTTGCAAATCAACAGGATAAGCGGCAACTATAAACTGGAATCTTCCTTACCGTCAGGAAGAAAAAATACATGCGGAAATCCCGGGAAATATTATAGATTACTCAGGGAAAAAATCTGTGATAACTCTTCTTTCCTGGAAAAGCGGATTGCCCGGCGTGTCTGCCAACCGATTCGCTTCCGGAGTGAGGGGCGATATATTATTTTAAGAGATTATCCCATTTACAATCAAGGACACCACCTTTCCATATTATTATGCGCCCATCAAACTTCATTTTAAAATCTCCTGCCGCTATTGTCGTGTCTGCATTTGCATGCCTTGCATTTTTATCATGCAGCGACTGGATATACAAGCCGGTTCAATTCCACACCCCGGTTCCCCCGCCGCCGCCGAATGCGTTTGTTTCCAAAGACAGTCTTTCCGCTTTGGTGGGTACGCAAAATGTCAAATTGGCATATACGAAAATGATAACCGGCGGAACTCAGATGCTGTATTTTGTCGATTTCAACGATAGCTCGGTTACTCCCAAATTGCTCAAGAAGCCGGGCGACAAGCAGGATTGGTCCGCCTCGTGCCCGATAATTTCTCCTGACGGAGCGCTCGTAGCCTATTATCTTGTTGATCCTTCAAACATCAAGCACGCAGCGGCTTATTGCCAGAAGCTAGATACCAGCGCGGTACCGAATTTAATCGACGATCCGGGCAGCGATCCTCATTTTTTCAAAGATATCAATAATAATTTATTCATTACGTATGCGGACACGACCGATGAGGTGGATGCGACGTACAGCATGTTAACGACCAAGCATACCTATCGAGTGCAAATTAGTGCCGGTACGGGGGCGAAAACAGGAACAAGAGATTCCATTGCGCCGTTCCCTTTTTATGGCGGCATGTCGTATGATGGCGCCTATATTTGCACGGGATATATCAATGCTTACATCTTCAATATTTCGACGCAGAATTTTTTCTCTGTCGATACCGGTAAACAGACCTGCAATCCTTCGATGACGCCGGACTCGTTGCTGACCGGCCGGATGATGTTCCTGAACATCGGCGGCATCCAGAACTTGAGCACCATGGGCGCGCTGGCAGGCGCCGCTTTCCGGGAACATCAGTACGTCCTGATTGCGGACACCGGCAACAATCTGGTCGGCAGTTTCAACGTTGACCAGATTCTTCCCGACTACGCAGGCGGTGAATGGCAATGCCCGAAATGGACCAACGCCTCGAATTTCTTCTGTGCGTTGGCGACAAAATCAACAGCCGCGAGCACCGTTGTTTATGACTGCTTTATCGTCTCAATTGTTCCAACAAAGACCTTGCTGCTTAATGTCAAACCCGACCTGCTTCAATTCAACAGCACATCGAAACCGTATGTTTATATTGGGGGAAAATGACCTCGAACAGCGCGGGCAAAAACATGCGGATTCCGTTTTTTAACGGGTTTCTATTCCTGGGGATGTTTTTGCCTGCGATCATTTTACTCACGATGTGTACCGTCGACCGGAGCGGCCGCGCCATTGTCAAGACAACGCCGTGGGCCTGCGTCGGCGGCTGCGGCGCGGGCGGATCGGGCGGCGCCGGAGGCGCCACGGCAAAATGGATCGGCAACGGGGTCAGCGGCGGGCTCCTTGACATCCAGGCAATGTATTCTTCGACCGCGACAAAAACATCCGATGCGAAGGCCCTTGAACTTCGATTCAGCATCAAGCCGACCTACACGGGCGTTCTGGCGCTCACTGTTCCGTTTTCATCAAAAACAGGTTCCTTGCAAGTGTCGGCCCTCTACCCCCCTACGACGGGGCTCATCAATAACGGTCTGGGCGATCTCCGCGTGGATTATATAGGCGCTTTCGGGTTGTCGGGCGACTTCAGCTATGATGTTACGCTTTCCGTCCCGACCGGCTCCTACACCGCAACGACCGGCGAGGAAAAGGCCCTGCAATATCTTCCGACCAGCCTGCAACTCGGCGCCGGCATCTATAATCTAAGCCTTGATCTTGGAAAAACAATCGACATGGACAAAGGCATAGTGTTGATTGATCTTGTCTATTCGTATCCTTTCAACATCAACTTTTACGGAAAAGACCAATACTATGATTTCACACCTCAGCAACAAAACATGATGACCAGTGCGGAAAAGAAACGGTTCTATTATTACTTCAAGCCCTATGGAGAAAACGATCTTGGCGGGTACACTCCTCCCAGCATCATGGCGTCGGCGTTTTATGGATATAGGGGGATGGAGAATTTTGTTCATTCCTTCGGGTTGATGTTTTCCGTCCCGCTCGGAGTCGATTGGATTCCTTCCATGCAAAACGGAACTCCGTATGATCCTGCCCCGGACCCTGATAATCAGGTTTGGAATGCCACGTTATGCTACGGGCTTGAATTTTCTCGGTCCAATTTTCCGGTATTCATCGCCGCATATCTTCCCATTCATGCAAAGACCGCTTCAGCGACCAACGCCCAGGCAGGCAATCCGTACGATCCGACCCCCATGGAAGACTGGTCGCGCGGGCCTGACTGGAACGACGTGTTTCATCGCTGGTCGGTGTTTGTCGGCGTAAAAACATCTTTATTCTAATGTAAACGGAAGGCTTCACCATGAAAAAATCAATGGCGTTTGCAATCGCATCGGCACTCTGTGCAATGACATTTCTGGGATTTTCCTGTGGCAACCCTACGTCGGTAAAGACTCCTATTGCCATCACAAAACCCGTTGCGGGACAAAAAGCCGCGGCAGGAGACACGCTGCTGGTTGCATGGACCCAACCGGTTGCCGGTCCGAAAATTTCCTATAATTACAACATTGGAGCAGGGTGGCAGCAATTCGCGTCTGTAGTGGCGGTCGATAATTATTCTGCAAAAGCCGTCCTCCCGATATCCTCATATACCGACAGTTTTCAGATCATGGTCGAAGACAACGGCAATACGTATGCCGCAGGGACCAGCGCTCCATTTTCCGTCAAATATATTGTCATAACATATCCGGCAGCCGGTCAAACCCTGACGGTAGGTTCCACGGTCACCATGACATGGAAAGACACTCCAGCCAAGTTGTCCTCTCTTCGGATCCGCCTGTCAACAGACGGCGGCAAGTCATTCGGCGAGATGTTTACACACGTAGTCCAACCAACAACCTTGGACACTTCCTGGGTCATCGGTTCCGAACCCGGAGCAACCTTTGCATATCCGAGTTCCAATTGCGTCCTGAGAATCCAAGACTACACCAACGACCAACTGTTTGACGTCACCGGCACTTTCAGCGTGCAGTAAAGGAAACAGCGGACGCGCTTGTGCACCATGAGAACGGCACCAACAACACTGTGCATCCTCGGCTGCGGCGGTTTTATCGGCTCGCACCTGTGTGAACGCATCCTTGCGGACACCGACTGGCGCATTACCGGCGTGGACCGGAATCCGGCGAAAATCTCCTCATTCCTCTCCCATCCAAGATTTACGTACGCGAATGTGGACATCGACTCCGCAAATGCCGTCGATGAATACCTGCGCAACAGCGACGTCGTGGTTTCGCTCGTCGCACTGTGCAACCCATCGCTGTACAATACGGTCCCGCTCCAGGTGATCGACAGCAATTTCACCAGGCCCCTCAAAATAGTGGAACGCTGCTCAATGCTGCGAAAGCGTCTGGTGCATTTTTCCACCTGCGAAGTGTACGGAACCACGGTTTCCTTCCGGGCCGGCATGCCGTTTAATTCGAGCACCGACGTTTTCCGCGAGCAGACCACGCCTCTCGTGCTCGGACCCGTGGCCGCGCAGCGATGGACCTATGCGTGCGCAAAGCAGCTTCTCGAACGCGCCATTTTTGCGCACGGCGTACAGAACGGCCTTGACTACACCATCGTGCGGCCGTTCAATTTCATAGGCCCCCGCATGGACTTTCTTCCCGGCATTGACGGCGACGGTGTTCCGCGCGTGCTCGCCTGCTTCATGGACGCGCTTCTGGCACAGAAGCCGCTCAAGCTGGTTGACGGCGGGAGAAACCGCCGCACGTTCACCGACATCCGCGATGCCGTCGACGCCGTCATGGCGATCCTTGCGCTTCCCGAGAAATGCCGCCGCGGCATTTTCAACATAGGCAATCCGGCGAACGAGACGACCATTACAGGTCTTGCGAAAACCATGATCGCCCTGTACCGCGACCTTCGTCCCGAACTGGCGGATTTTCCCTATTGCACCCAGACCGTCACGTCCATGGAGTTCTACGGCGCGGGGTACGAAGACTCGGACCGCCGCGTGCCCGACATTTCCCCGGCAAAAGGGGCGCTGGGGTGGAAGCCTTCCGTTTCCCTCGAAGACTCGCTCCGCTCGGCAATGGAGTTTTACATCAAGGAATACAGCGGCGCGCGGGCGCGCACGCCCGCATGCACGGAGGCAGTCTGATTGACAAGAAGGTATCAGTCGTCATACCGGCGTACAACGCGGCCCGCACCCTCGAAGAGGTTATTGCACGGATTCCCTTGATATTATGGGAATCCATATCGCGGGTATGGATCATCAACGACGGTTCCACAGACGACACGCAGGGGGTTGTCGACGCGCTGTGCGCCGCGAACGGAAAAATAAGCGCAAACCATTTCGGCATCAACCGCGGTTACGGCAAGGCGGTGCGTGAAGGACTTTTCCGGTGCCGGGAAGACGGGTGCGATTATGCTGTGTGTCTTCACGCCGACGGCCAGTATCCGCCGGAAGCGATTCCCGGGTTCGTCGAAACAATGGCCGACCGCGGCATCGACCTTCTGCAGGGCTCGCGCATCGCTTCAGGCACTGCCCTGTCGGGAGGAATGCCGGTTTACAAATATGTCGCCAACAGGATTCTGACGTTCTTTGAAAATATCGTATTCGGATTGTCGTTAAGCGATTATCACAGCGGCATGCTGCTCTACAGCAGAAAGGCTCTTGATTCGCTGCCGTTTGACCGCTTGAGCGCGAGTTTTGATTTCGACCTCGAAGTGATAGCGGTGTGCCGCGCCAGGGGCCTTGCAATTGCCGAATTGCCGATTCCAACGCGGTATGCCGGTGAAGTATCGCACCTCAACCCGGTAACCTACGGCCTGCGGGTGCTGCGCGTGATGGCGGAATATCTCGCCGGAAGGTACAAGTCGCTATGATCCTTGTGACCGGCGGAACCGGCGCCATGGGCAGCGTGCTCGTGCGCATGCTTGCAAAACGTAACGAGCGCGTGCGAGTCCTGTGCATGCCCAACGATCCAGGTGTTGAAAGGATCAAGGATTGTGCAGCGGATATCCGCTATGCAGATGTTTCCAGGAGGCAGGATTGCTCCGGCGTTTGCGATGATGTTGCCACCGTGTTGCACCTGGCTGCGATCATCATATCAAACAACGAGTCGGTCTTCCGCAAAATCAACGTTGAAGGCACTCGTAACATGGTTGATGAAGCGAAGCAGGCAAACATCAGCCACTTCATCTATGTATCCTCGGCTTCGGTGGTCTATCCCGCCCCCACCCCCTATTCGCTTTCAAAACGGGCCGCGGAGAAAATCGTCAAAACGTCCGGCCTCGTCTATACGATTCTCAGGCCGACGCTTGTGTACGGAGAAAAAGGCGGCCAGGAATTCGACATGTATCTGGACTACCTGAGGAAATTCCCGGTCGTCCCGTTCATCGGGAGCGGCGCCGCGCTCAAGCGGCCGGTGTATGTCGAGGATGTCAACGCGGGTTTGCTTGCCGTGTGCGGCAATAAAAAATCATTCGACAAGACATACAATCTCAGCGGCGGCGAGGCGATCAGCATGATCGGTTTTACGCGGTTATGCCTTCGGCTTCTGGGAATGGAACACAAGCCGGTTCTGTGTCTCCCGGTGTGGCTGTGCAGGGCCATCGCTTTTCTCATGAAACTTGTCATGCGCGACCCGCCGCTCAAATGGCAGGTGATAGCGGGAATTATTCAGGATGCAAATCTCGATCCGTCGGAGGCGGTTACTGATTTAGGATATAATCCGGCACGGGTTTCAGAGGGTTTGCCACGGGTGTTTCCAAGGAAAACAGGTTGATAGGTTAATGAGTTTGTCACCCAGTCACTTTGTTACTTTATAAAGGAGGCTTTTGTGAAATGTTTGATGTATGCGATCTGTGTGATGGCGTGTGGAACATTCCTGTTTTCGGCAGCGTTTGCCCAATCCGATTCCGTGTCCCCACCCGTTCCCAAGAAGTCTGCGGCAACATCGGAAAAGACAACTGCAAAGGCAAAACCCGCCTCGGATAAAACCGCCACCGCACCTGCAGGCAAATCCGCAAAGGGATCGAGCGACACCCTTGTCGTCATC
>DATFYJ010000424.1:0-2081 GCA_035315105.1 Chitinivibrionales bacterium | reverse complement strand
CAACAACCGATACGATTACCGGTACAGCGAGGTAGAAATCAAACTGCATGCGGCGGATCAGATCAAACTGGCGCAGAAGACGAATGTCGTTGCAGCGGCCTACAACAACCATTTCAATGCCCAGGCGGTGCAAAACGCGATCGAGAATATCAAGGTGCTCAATGAAAAGTTGAGGGAGGGAAAGGCATAACGCATTGATCCGTACAACGCGTTGTGTTCTCGACTCTCAAGCCTTTTGCTTGTCAACCATGCGGATTTTCCTATCCTGTCAAGTCCGTTCCCCGAACCACCACTCTGTCGCCGAACCTGTCGGCAAGCTTGTCAACAGCCCGTTCTGATTTTTCCCATGAGTCGTGTTTGGAGTCACCGCTAAACAGGTTGAGTTGAACATTTTCATTAAATCCCGTAATGCCGACGCCGATCAGCCGGAGTTTGAAATTCCGGGGCAGCGAATCGCACAGCGCAGTCGCTTGCGAGAAGATGACATTTGCCAGAGAGGTGGGAGCGGCGAGCGTCGTGCGCCGCGTATGTTTTGTAAAGTCGGTGCCTCGGTAAATAAAGACCACCGTTCTTCCGTCAACGCGCGCTTTTCGTGCGCTTCGGGCCACATCCTGCGACAAAGCGAGCAGCGTTTTCTTCCATTGCTCCCGGTCGGACGTGTCTTTTTCAAAGGTATGCTCCCGGGAAATAGATCGGGCATCCTCATCGTTTCCAACAGGCCGGTTGTCGACGCCGCGGCACAGATCATACAGATCGAGGCCCGATTCACCGAATGCCTGCCTCAGGAACTCTTTCGGCTTTTGTTGAAGGTCGCCGATGGTGGCGATCCTCATGCTGCGCAGTACGGCCTCGGTCTTTTTCCCCACGCCCCAAATTTTTCCGACCGGGTGCGGTGCGAGCCACAGGCCGATTTCCTGCGGTTCGAATGGAACAAGGGTCAGACCGTCGGGCTTGTGCAGGTCCGACGCGAATTTCGCCAGGAACTTGTTTGGCGCTACGCCAATGGACGCGGTGAGTGAGAGCCGGTCTTTAATGGCGCGGCGTATGGCGGTTGCGACGGACTTGCCGTCGCCGAAAAGTTTGCCGGTTCCGGTTGCGTCAAGAAATGCCTCGTCAACCGAAACTTGCTCCACCATCGGTGAAAAACCATTGAGGATGTCCATCACTCTGCGTGACTCTTCGCCGTAGGCTTCCATGCGAGGGGGAAGGAACACCGCCGAGGGACATCGCTTGAATGCCTCGTTGATCGGCATTGCCGAGTGAATGCCGAATTCTCTCGCCTCGTAGCTCGCTGCCGCCACAACCCCGCGGTGTCCGGGCCGCGCTCCGACCACCACCGGTTTTCCTCTGTAAACAGGGCCGTCGCGCTGTTCGATTGAAGTAAAGAATGCGTCCATGTCGATGTGGAGGATGGTACGGGCAGTCCTTGATTGCAAATCATGCAGCATAACAACAAATTATACATGACGCGGTTAAGGATAAAAAAGTTGAAACGTTGAAACATTGAAACGTTGAAAAGAAAAAAAAGTCGAGAGGTTGAGAAGTTGACTCATATACGCGTGGACGTGTTAACGCGTTTAGGTGTTTCTGTCTTGCAGACCAATTGGCGCGCGAAAGAAAATGACTTAATAGAATTCCGTTGCCGCGCGCCAGGCAGGACCGGAAGGTGAGCTTGAGCGAATTGCTGGCCGACCCCCGCCGTAGGCGACTTGGGCGGTCCAGCAACGAGGCCGTAGGCCGAGCCTGGAGGGAGGGCCGCCGCCGCGGAGCGGCGGGGCGCCCATATTCTTTTACATGATAGGGAAATGCTACGTGACCTGGATCAACCCGCTGCTGATTCTTTCAATTTTGTCAAGACTTGCGAGAAACGCATCCACCACGCGCGGATCAAATTGCTTGCCCCGTTCCTGCTTAATCACTTCGATGGCATCGGGAATGGGGGTGGGGTCCTTGTAGGAACGTTGCGACGTGATTGCGTCAAACGTGTCGGCAAGCGCCACGATTCTTCCCGGCAGGGGAATGGCGTCGCCCATGATCCCGCACGGATACCCGGTGCCGTTCCACCGTTCGTGATGGGTGAG
>DATFYJ010000423.1:0-4992 GCA_035315105.1 Chitinivibrionales bacterium | reverse complement strand
TGACCAGCCCCTCGTCCGCGATGCGGCATCCGGACGAAGTCATCGGCGATTTTCTGAAGTGGGGGACGGGCGGGGCGTGCTTCTCCCTTACCGCAAGCATGGTCGCCGTGCTCGACGCCATGGGCATCGAGGCGTATCCGGTGCTTGCAGACCGGCATTACGGCGCCGACACGCATTGCGGGATCATGCTGGCGCAGGCCGGCGGGGAGCTGCTCCTGTGCGACCCCGGCTACCTGCTGTTCGCGCCCGTAAAGATACCCCTCGGGGAACCGCTGACGTTCGACAACGGATTCAACCGGGTCGAGCTGCAACCGACTGGCGGCGGGACGCGCCTCGAGCTTTACACCATTGTAAAGGGAAACCGCAAGCTGCGGCTCACCTTCAAACTTGAGCCGGTTAGCGACGATGCGTTCGGCATTGCGTGGGAGCGGTCGTTCGCGTTTGAGATGATGTCGTATCCGGTGCTCACGCGCACGCAAAGCGGTTGCCACGAGTACCTTCAGGCGAACAGGCTTGCGGTTCGCGACTCTCAGAGAACACAGAGGACCACGCTCACACGCGACAAACAGATTGAATTTTTCACCGTGTCGGCGGGAATCGACAGGAGCATCGTCACCCGCGCATTGGAGATTGTCAATTATGGCCTCGACTCTTCCGCCGCCGCCCGTTAAGTACTTTGTCGCCGTGCTGTTCAAGCACAACGACGCGCTTGAAAAGGCGCGGGCGGAATTTGTCCGGCGCTGGGGCGCAATTGACTTTGAGGGAGCAGACCACGTGTTCGACGTTACCGATTACTATGAACCGGAAATAGGCGCGCCGCTGTACCGCCGCCTGCTTGCGTTTGAGAAACTCTCCGATCCCACCCTGCTCGTTGCCATGAAACTCGCCTGCAATGAAATTGAAGGCCTGCTCAGCGCCGATGGCAAACGCACGGTCAACTGCGACGTGGGCTACCTTGACCACAACAAGGTGGTGCTCGCATCGGCAAAGGAGGCGGGGCAGAAGATCTACCTTGACAAGGGAATATACGCGGACCTCGCGGGCCGGTACAAGGCGGGGAAGTATCAGCCGTTTGAGTGGTCGTTCCCGGATTTCAAGGACGGGAGATACGATAACGAGCTGCTTGAAATTCGGAAGCTGTATCTGGAACAGGTGAGGAAGAAGAAGTTGAATAGTTGAAACGTTGAATAGTTGAAAAGTTGAGGAGTTTAGAAGTTGAAAGAGAAATCTTTGTTTGTTCCTTGAGGATTCCGGCCGGCGCAAGGACAAGACTTAACTGATCTGATTTCCTCTGCCGCGCGTTAGGTGGACCGGAGGGTGAGCTAAAGCGAATTACCGGCCGACCCGGCCGGAAGGCATAGGGCGGCCGGTAACGAGGCGTACAGCCGAGCCCGGAGGGACGACCCTTGAGAGCACCCGAAGGGGTGGAACCGACCCGGCCGAAGGCCGGGGAACGCCCAACTTCTTTTCTAGTCTCCCTTTCCCTCTCCCTCCACCTTTCCACCGACCTGCTTCGATCCCAATATCAAGCTCTGTACAATTGCGAACGCAAAGATGCACCCCATGATCCCGAACAGCTTGAAGTTCACCCACGTATCGGTTGAAAATGCATAGGCGACGATGAGATTTGCGCACCCGATTACCGCAAAGAAGATGCCCCAGCTCAGGTTCACGGCGGTCCACGCCTTGTCGGGCAGGATCATTTGCTTTCCGAGAAGCCCCTTCATGCCGTTCTTCTTGAAAAACATCTGGCCGCCAACAAGGACCGCGCTCATGAGCCAGTACAAAATGGTCGGCTTCCACTTGATGTAGGTCTCGTTGTGCAGAATAATGGTGGCGCCGCCGAACACCGCGATGATGCCGAGGCTCGCCCACATCATGGGGTCCACTTTTTTGCGCCGAACAAGCATCCAGCCGATCTGGAGCACGCTTGCCGCAATCGCCACCCCCGTGGCGACGAAAATACCTTTCAGCTTGAACGCGGCGAAGAACAGGATGACGGGAAGAAGGTCGAAGAGAAGCTTCATGCGGGTCTTTCTATGAGGAAAGTGATGTCATTAAGAAATGAAGTTTGGTGACAGGACAAAATAGCTTATTGCCGGCAGGTGTCGCTGAAGATTGCGACACGCTCACCATTGCTGATTCTCGAAGTCGCAAGGTCATTTTTTCACGACAAAACAATGACCGGTGAACTCGACACCCTGGACAAGTTCGGTCTTGGTTTCACTTTCAACATGGCTGAATCCGACCCCTTCAAGCACAGTCCGGAATTCGTCTGCGGTGTATTTTGTAAACACACCGGTGTTGGTAAAATCGATTGAGTCCATGGAATGTCTGTCGGACAGATACAATGCGGCCTTGCCGCCGGGCTTGAGGATGCGCCGGATCTCCGAAAGCTCGCGCCGCGGTTCGCGCCAGAAATACACTACGTTCACCGCAAAGACCCTGTTGAAGAAATTGTCCGCAAACGGCGCCGGCGCAAGGTCGCCTTTGACAAGGCGCACCTTTCCCGCCGCAACAAGTGCTTGGTTCCTGCGCGCGGCCATTTTCACCATGGCGGGCGAGAAGTCGAGGCCGTAGACTGTTCCTTCGGACGCGCGGGCCGCCGCCATTGCAAGGCCGTAGCCGGGGCCGAACCCGATCTCCAGGACCGTGTGGAGAGAACCTATATCACATTTGTCTATGGCCCATTGGGTACGGGGAATGTTTCGCCTGGACATCACCCGCGCGGCATAGAGCCCCAGAAGGCCCGAGGGTTTCCGGAAGTGTGGTGCAAGAAGTCTGTCAACGAATCGCAAGCTCAATAGCGGTACCTTTTTCCGAAGAGCAGCATCGCATTCCTCAGCCGATCTTTTTAAGCAGCCAAGCAATGTTCTTCCCCAGCGTGCTCATGGTGGCAAGACCTTCCTCGTCCTTTTCCACCTCGCCTTTTTCCCTGCCGATGCCGATGTTCCAGTACGAAGAGCCGGGAATGATCATTTGCGCTATTGTAAAGAAATGATTGATTGAATCGAATGCATGAATTGCACCGGCACGCCGCACGGCCACGACCGCAGCGCCGATTTTCCGTTTGAACAGGTCTCCGCTTGCCCGCCCCACGAACCCTGCGCGCTCCATGAGCGCCTTGGTCGCGGCGGTGCAGTCGGCATAGTATGTTGGAGAACCGATGATGATGGCGTCGGCCTCCGCCATCTTGAGAATGCAATCGTTCACCGCATCGTCGGAACCCCAGCAGCGCCTGTCCTTCTTTTCAAAACACTTGTAGCACGCCATGCAGCCGGTCACCTTCTTGTTGCCGATCTGGAGGTACTCGGTGGAAATTCCTTCCTTTTCCAGCTCGTCAAGCACGCGGCGAAGCAGGATGGCGGTGTTGCCGTTGGGACGGGGGCTGCCGTTGATGGCAAGGGCTTTCATGGGAAAATCCTCCATGGTTCAAAGGGCAAAATAAAGTGAGGTTGGAAAATACTATGCGTTGAAGACGGCATGGCAACGAGGCGCCAAACGCCCCTTTACTTCACCTGCGAGTTCGCCTCGTCGAGCAGCCTGCAGCCTTCCATGAGCAGCACCGTGGTGATGGTGGTGATCCTTGGCTGTTCGGTGATTTCGTCGAGCGAGGCGAAGGAGAACGTTCCGCGGTGGCACTTGAGCGATTCGAACACGGCCCTTTCGTCGAGCTGGGTGCCGAAGGTGCCCGCAATCACCTGGCCGTTGTCGAAAGTAAAGACGCCGTTGCCGATGTCAGTTTGCAGCGTGAGCGTGCCGGTTTTCCTTGCGTACTCGAGCATCTGGAACAGCTCCACCGCCAGGAGGTGCTCCAGATCGCCGGAAATGGCGGGCAAAATCGAGGTTGCCTTGAGGGAGGCGACATCTATGATCTCGGTGGCTTCGAGGTGGACCCGGGAGCCGAGCTCCTTGAATTCTCTGCGCACCTCGGCGGGATCGTCGACGAAGCGCGCGGTGAACACGCACGAAGCAAGCCGGATTTTGTCCCAGTTCGCCACGGGCCTTACATCGAGGGAAAGCAGCTTGCGGCCGTTGACAAAGGTGCCGTTCGAGCTGCCAAGGTCCGAAACGGCGAAGGTCCTCGACGAGTCGAGGTACTCGATCTGCGCGTGGAACCTGCTCACGCGCGGCTCGGTGAGGATCACCGTGTTGGTGTCCGCGCGGCCAAGGGTCACCTTCCCCTTGAGGGGAATCTCGATGGGCTGGTCGGGATAGCGCACGAGAAACAGGTTCGGCATACGGGTCCTGATGAAAAATGATGGGACTCTACAAAATACGAACTCGGCGTCCGCGCGACAAGCAAAATTTCGGAAGCGGCCTTTACATTTCGACACCGGGGCGCGGACGGCCGCAACGTATTTTTCCCCGGGCCGCTTTTCGCGGCCGACCACCGGGCGTGTGCCCGGCACGCGACACCAAGGAGCACATAACGAATGGCATTCGACTATCCCTGGGAAACGGGCATCATCGGCGCCGTGCCGCCCGTTGTGCCCGCACCCGAGGAATACCGGCCCGTTATTGACAAAGGTGATTTCGACGCGCTCGAGGCGATGGCAATGGGCCGTATCGACGAGGCGCCCGGCAACGTTTTGTTTCTTCTGCCGGCCTATCGTGCGTTTGTCAAGAAAAAGCAGAATGCCCGTGCCGAAGTTCTGCTCCAACTGCACATCGAAACGCTCCGGCAGATGGGCGACGTTGCCGCCGAAACAACGCTCTGCTGTTCGGTGCTCGGGTTCTGGCCGGAGTGCGTTTTATGCCGCGACGCGCTTCTGTTTCATCTCAGGAACATGTACAAAGACAGCCCCGGCTTCGACCGCTTCGTATCGCACCTCGGCGCGCGCGAGGCCGCGGGACTCGACGCGCTCCGGCTCCTTGAGACATGGCTCCGCTACGACGAAGGCAGGGTCGTGTATATGCCCTCCAAGGGCGCGGGCAGGGTCCGGGAGGTAAACCTCGTGCTCGGGGTCCTCAGGGTCGCATTTGAAAACA
>DATFYJ010000422.1:0-2408 GCA_035315105.1 Chitinivibrionales bacterium | reverse complement strand
TGACGGAATGGAACGCATCCTGTGCCCCCGGGTGCATTTCAAATGCGTCGTGGCCGACGGCGCCTTTGCCTACATGGGGAGCGCCAACCTCACGGGCGCGGGCATGGGCGCCAAGAGCGGCGGCCGCCGCAATTTCGAAATGGGAATCGCAACCACCGATACGGCACTGGTGCGGGGGATCATGGCCGAATTCGACGCCGTATGGATGGGGCAGCACTGCGCCGCCTGCGGACGCAAGCAGTATTGCGCGGACTACCGGGACATCCAATGACGAAAACGGCGCGCGTTGTTCCCGCGGCCGGAGCGGGTTCGTGCGGCGCGGTCGTCCAGGCTCGCTTGTGAAGGAGTTTCGTTGGTGAACACGCTTCCGTTTATTTCCACTAACGCGGACCTGTTTGAGCGGGTGAGCCTCCTCGCCGCGGACAAGAATTCCGACGAATTCACCACCGCATCGCTCATGGACCCCGGGCGGGCCCTCGGCATCCTCAACCTGGAAATGCCGGAGCTTGTCTGCCTCGACTTTTCGGACGCGAATTTCGACGCGTTTTCCCTCATGAGGAACATCATGGCCGATCCGTGGATCTTCCACGGCGGCATCATCGCGCTGTGCGGCAGTTACGACCACTATGTTCGGCTGGAAGAAATAACGGGCGCAAACATCATCGTGGTGATAATGGCGGAGGACCTGGAGAACCGGTTTCCCAAGGTCATCAATATCGTGCGCAACAACAGCAGGATTCTGTTCCAGCGCGAGCTGGGCATGGACCTCGTGAGGAACATTTCCGGATCGTTCAAACTGGAAAACGACCCGCTCGAGGCGAGCTGTTTTGCCAATCTTGTCAGCAATTTCCTGTGCAACGCCAACCGGATCGGCCAGGATGAAAAGCCGGTCCTCACCACGGCGATTTTCGAGATGCTCATGAACGCGATCGAGCACGGCAATTGCGGCATCACCTATGAGGAAAAATCCGCGTGGCTGGAACACGGCGAGCCCATCCAAAAGCTGATCGACCTCAAGAACAGGAATCCGGCCGTCGCCGCAAAGCGCGTCACGTTCGAGTATGCCATTCTTCCGGAATGCGCACGCTTTTTCGTGGCCGACGAGGGCACGGGCTTTGACTGGCGGGGGTTTGTGAGCGGAGAGCGGAAGGCCGCGGAACTGGAACTCCACGGCCGCGGCATTGTAATGGCAAAACACCTGATGCTCAACCTACGGTACAACGAGGCCGGCAACGAGGTGAGCTTCGAGATCGCCTACCCGGAGGACGTGAGCGTGAAAACGCCGTCGCTGTTCAGGTTCATCGGCCCGCAGACCGTGAGCCCGGGCCAGGTGGTTTTCCGCAACGGCGAGCCCGGAAACTTCATGTACTATATTGTCAAGGGCCAGTACGACGTCGTCGTCAACGACCGGGTGGTGTCGACCCTTTCCCCGGACGACGTGTTCATGGGGGAGATGGCCTTTCTCCTCAACAACAAAAGGAACGCGACCGTAAAGGCGCGGACGGCCGGCACGCTTATTCCCATTTCGAAAGAGGATTTTGTAAAGGCAGTCAAGCGCAAGCCACACTACGCGCTCTTTTTATCGAGGCTGCTGGCGCAGCGCATCGAGCGTTTCAACCGGCGGGCGTCCGGGGCCTAGCATGATCGCCGTCACCCCCCAGTGCAACATTGACGAAAAAGAACTGTCGTTCTCGTTCGTGCGTTCCGGCGGGCCGGGCGGGCAGAACGTGAACAAGGTCTCCACGGCGGCCCGGCTCAGGTTCAATGCCGCGGCATCGCCGTCGCTTTCCGATCACGTGAAGCGCCGCCTGCTTGACCGTGCGGGATCGCGCGCCACGCTGGACGGCGAGATTGTCATATCGGCGAGCAGGTTCCGGACCCAGGAGCGCAACCGCAGCGATGCCATCGAGCGCCTGGTGCTGCTCATTCGCATGGCGCTGGCCGAGCCGAAAAAACGCAGGGCCACGAAACCGACCTATGCCTCCCGCTCCAGGCGCGTTGAAAGCAAACGGCTGCACGCGGAGAAGAAGCGTTTCCGGCGGGGCGCAATCCGGGATGATGATTGACCGGCAGGGCGGGGCCTGGCGCAAGAGGGGAACTGCCCTGTCCACAGAGGGGGAATTTTATTTGGCAAATAAATCTTTTGCTCGCCTTCACATGAATGGTATTTTACACAATTGCCATTTCCGAACAGTCTCCACCGGCAGATCGAAAGAAAGGTAACGTCATGGGAAAAGCTTTGAACGTCATCCGACTCCTCTGCTTCGGACTTCTTCTCGCCCCGGCCCTTGTCGCGGCGGAAACCTTGTCGCCGGGCGGGATCGCCGGCGCGCTCCGCGACGTGCAGCAATACAACTTCGCCATTCACATCCTGGCCATGCTGCTCGTGGGATTCGGGTTTCTCATGG
>DATFYJ010000421.1:0-8967 GCA_035315105.1 Chitinivibrionales bacterium | reverse complement strand
GGCGGCCCTCAACGCATCGGCGGCGCGCCGCCCGCCGTGCGCATCCGCTCAACCAAAGTCGTGGTGGAGCGGCCCGCAAGAAACGAAACGATGCGTATGCGGCCGCCGAACTTTTCGACAACCGGCTTTTCGATTATCTCCTCCGAATAGTCGCCGCCCTTGACATGGATGTTGGGCCTCAGAATTTCAATGAACTCGCGCGGATCGTCTTCCCGGAAAATAAAGGCGCAGTCGACCATAATGAGCGACGCGACGATCGACAGCCGGTCCTGCTCGTTCTGCAGCGGCCTGCCTTTGCCCTTGAGTCGCGCCACCACGTCGTCGCAATTGATGCCCACCGCAAGGATGTCGCCGAGCGCCGCGGCCTCGGTCAGGTACTGCACATGGCCCGCGTGGATGATGTCGAAACAGCCGTTCGTGGTGACAAGGGTCTTGCCCTGCGCCCGAAGCGGGGCGATTGCGTCGCGGACTTGAGCTGCGTTCTGGAAGGCGCGGCCGATAGCGGAGAGCTTCATGTTGAGAAAATAGTTTTCGTCAAGACAAGAGAGGAGAAGTTGGAGATGGGATGATTTGAATAGAATTTTAAAAGAGAGTTGGGCGTTCCCCTTTTGTAGAGGCGCAAAATCCTGCGCCCCTACAAAAGGGTCGGTCTCCCTGCGGGCTCGGCCGCAGGCCTCGTTGCCGGTCCGCCCTATGCCTGACGGCTGGGTCGGCCGGCAATTCGCGCTGGCTCACCCTCTGGTCCACCTAACGCGCGGCAGAAGAAGTCTATTCAGACTAGTTTTATTATTTCGCCAATCCAAATACTCAATACAAACCCCGATCTTTTTCCTCCAGTCCTGCTGTCAACTGCCAACTGTCAACTCTCTTTCTCGGTGCCCCCTCAGCCGAGGTTTCTTTCTTGCAACCCATCTTACTTGGGGGCTACCCACGAGGGGGTAGCGCAGGACACCGCAGGCCAAAGGCCGAGGAGGCCGGAGCGAGGGGGAGACCTCCCCCCCACAATTCCTTTTTATTCTACATTCTACAATCTACAATTCCCTTCACTCTCCCGCCCCGCGGCGTTGCCTAAACCAGACCTTCTGTTTTACAGAATTCGATACCGAAAAGTCCCACAACGACGTATTCATACTCTGGAAAAAAAGGCACCCTTCCATTTCTCTGTTGCCAAAACCGGCAACGTTTTATTTCACCCGGGATTGTCAAGCAGTTGACGCGAGGGTATATTTGGTAGGAATCACAAACCACCACAAGGCAATTGCATGATCTCGATATTCACCTATCTTTCGTTCCGTGACTTCCTCAGGGACGCCTACAAGGCGCGGAAAGGCGGCGAGTCCTGCTTTCTCCTACCGGTTTGTCGCCCGGCGGCTGGGGATCAACGCCAGCACCTTTGTCCGGATTCTCCAGGGGAAACGGAATCTCACCCAGAAAATGATTGCGCCGGTTGCGGCGGTGTTCAAGCTTGGCAAGCGGGAAATCGCATACTTCGGCCTGCTCGTGAACCTCGACCAGGCCCGTAGCGAGCAGGAAAAGAAACTGTATTTCGAAAAAGCGGTTTCGTTCAACAAGTCCGAAGTTCTTACCCTGCTCGCCGACCGCTATGCGCTGTTCGAATCATGGAAATACATTGCCCTACGGGAACTGCTGGGCCATTACCGGTTTTGCGGCGATTACGAACAACTGGCGCGGATGTGCGAACCGCCCCTGTCGCCAAAAGAAGCAAGAACCGCCATTGCCCTGCTTTTACGGCTCGGCCTGATACACAAGGACCCCAAAGGCTGCTACAGGCCGACGGACAAGTTCGTTACGACCGGGGAAGACTGGCGGTCCATAGCCATAGCGAACTACCAGAAGTCAACCATCGCGCTCGCAGGCGAGGCGATTGAAAGGTTCCCGGCCGAGGAGCGCGACATATCCACCCTCACGGTGAATCTCTCGTCGAAAGGGCTTGCGCTCATCAAAGAAAAGATCCGCGCGCTCAGAAAGGAGATTCTGGAGGTGGAGAACATGGACGTCGGCTGCGACAGGGTGTATCAGGTGAATTTCCAGATATTCCCCTTGAGCAAGTCGACGCAGGGGCCTCGCTCATGACCGTATTCAAATCATCATGGCTACTCCTTGGTGCCGCACTGTTGCTCTCCTGCGGCACCGCTCCCCTGCTGTCGGGCACGGAGACCGGCAACGGGACTTCGGGGGCGGTCCTTGGCCTTAACGGAAAACCGGTTCGGGGCGCGCGCGTCACGCTGGTGCCCGTCGATTACAACGAACTTGAACCGCCGCAGGGGCCGTTCATGATATGCAGCGCCCAGACCGACAGCCTCGGAGAATATTGTTTTGTCAACGCAGCCGGAGGACGGTACAACCTGTTCTGCGACAGCGGCGCAAACAGGGCGTTCCTCGATTCCGTAAGCATTTCCGGCAGGCCGGGCGACACCGTCGCAACAATCTCGCTCAGGAAAAGCGGCTCGGTGGCGGGCACTGCGCTCTATTCCTCGGGAAAAAGCCTGGAATATGCGTTCGTCGTTATTCAGGGAAGCCGCGTTTACGCACAGGTCAACTCGGTCAACGGCGCGTTCAGCCTGCCGGATCTCGCGCCGGGAACCTACCTTGCGAAGGTGGTCACCCGGTCCGGCGGTTACTTCAACATTCCCCTTACCGTCAGCGTGACCGAAGGACGGGCCGACACGCTTTCCAACCCGTTCCTTCTTGTCAGCACCTCCGTAACGTCCCTTGCGTGCGATTCGTCGGGCGTGTGGATCGGCACGGTAAACGGCCTTGCCAGCCTGCGCAGCGGGAGCTGGCGCACGTTCGGACTTTTTGACGGTTTGTCAAGCAGCCGGATCAACTGCATCGCCGCCGATCCGAAAGGCCGCGCGTGGATCGGCACGTCGCTGCGACTTGCAAGAGTCAAGAACGACAGCCTTACGGAAGACATGATGTCCCAGAGCAATCCATCCATGATGAACATCACCGCGCTCGCGGCAGACTCCGCGGGAAATCTGTGGATCGGAACGCCGCAGGGCCTCTTCTTTTTTGACGGAGCGGCGGTAACCCCTGTGTCCTTGTCCGATGCGATCACATCGATAGGCGCCGCCGACCCGCAGAATCGCCTCACCGCGATTTCCGCAATCATCTGCCTACCGGGAACGGTATTGGCAGGAACGCAGCACGGAATTTACTTACGCGATAGTACTTCGCAGTGGAATGAAATACCGGCGCTGGGACAGAATGCCGTCTCCGTTCTCACGAAAGGGAAAGGCGATACGGTGTGGATCGGAACGAATGAGGGGTTGTTTGTTTGGGACGGCATAACCATGACACGGGCCGTGCCCGCCGACAGCTCGATGAGCGCCGCAATAACAAGCTTGGCCGCCACGCAAGGCGATTCATTGTATATAGGCACGGCCAACGGGCTTTATCGGTACTCCAACTCGCAATGGTCAAAGCCGGATCAGGGCATGGTTAATCCCTGGATCTCGGCGCTCGCAATCGACAGGGAGAATGCGCTGTGGATCGGTACCAACGAGGGCGTTTTCAGAATGCGAAATACGGAGATCGACGTTATTCAATGATCAACCGTTTTGTGCTTGATGAGTTCATCATCAAAACTTTACTGAAAGGAAACCGCCATGAAACCTGCCATCCTCATTATTGCGATAATTGCAAGCCTTGCAACAATCGCCTTTGCCGACAATGAAGTCATTACCACGTTCAAAGACCCGACCATTTCCTGCGACTATCTGATTGTCGCTCCTCTTGCATTCCAAACGCCGGCGGTCATGCTGGCTCAGCACAGAAATACTTTCAAGAACGACGATGTTGAACAGGCGAAAGTCGCCTTCCTGGAAGATATCTTGACAGCTTTTCCGGGAACCGATTACAACCACCGGAACGTCGCCCTGTGGAATGCCCTCAAATGGGCAAAACAAAACTGGCGGTTATCATTCAAATATCTTGTCCTTATCGGTACAGATGCTTTTGAAACGGGTACCGATTCGATCATGTATAGCGACGGCTTGATGCCTACGTGGTACGCCTTGGGAAACTTGGCGCCAGACATGAACTACCAGGGCCAGGACTGTCCGGTAGACGTATCCGATGACTGTTACACAAGGTTATCTTATGCGACGCCGACCGCCACCGATATTTGGTCTGGAACTAACGATACCGGGATCTCCATCGGCCGAATACCCGCGCAAACTCCGGTGCAGTGCAGCCTGTATGTTGAAAAAGTCAAGAGGTTCGACCTCTCCCGGCCAAAAGGCCCCTGGCGCAATAACGTGATGGCCATTGCCGATGGCGGAATGCAAGGGGCCAACCCGAGTCCGCTTGGAATGCAATTCCAGCAAGCAGACGAATTGGCAGTTGACAGTACGCTTCAAGGATATTCGGTGAGAAAACGGTATCTCTCGGCATATCCCATGGATGAGTTTTATGAAGAACCACTTGCAACAACCGCAATCATTCAAACAATTAATCAAGGTGTCGCATTGGCATTCTTTTCCGGCTTTGGGAGTGGCCAACAATTAGCCGAAGAAAACGTCCTGAACAGCGACAATACCTATCTCTTGACCAACGATTCAATGCCCTCTATTTTTGTTGCCTTTACAGCAAGCAACGGGTCAATTTTTAGCGTTGTCCCCGTGCCCATGAGCCAGAAATTTCTTTTCATGCCCCAAGGGGGCGCCATTGCATATATAAGCAGCGCTTCTGAAACATACGCCTCCGATAATGAAAAGTTAGAAATGGCATTCTTTTCGCAATCCAAACAGAACCCCGCTACGAGCCTTGGAGCGCTCCTTGCAAAAGCGAAATTGGCCGCACCCGGTCTTACCTATTTTTTCCTAGGCGATCCTGCATTGCGGGCAACCTACGGCACTATCAACTTTATTGCTGCGGCAGTTCCCGACTCCATGCCTACCGCAGTAAGAATCACCGTCCCCGGCGACAGTTCCTCCCACATCAGCTACTCGGTCAGCTTTACGGTTCGAGACTCGGTGAATCCGGACCCATCTTCAGGTTTTCCACCTAATGTAGGTTTTTCTTTCGACAGCTCCATTGCAATCCGTTCCGGCGTTTTTCAGCACAGTGTGGATGTTCCTCTTCCGCAAGCGCCCCAGGCCGCGCAAAAAGCCATTGTCTATGTCTGGAACGATTCCGTTGACGGCCGGGCGGCGATAACGGTCGGCGCGGGTCCGGCAAACGCCGTTTCGCAGAAATTGGCCGGAAAAGGGACGCCGGGAAAGCCGATGCTGAGCAAGATCCGCGGTTCGATTGTCCTTGCCAATCTGCAGCAGGGCATCAATCAAATCCGCATTTTCGACATACGCGGAAGGATTGTCTACAGCGGCGAAGCCGGGCCAAACGCCCGCTCGGTCACCATCAATCTGGCGGAAAGGAACATCTGCTCGGGACGCTATGTCCTGCAATTGCGAAACCAGACAACACAAACCGTTCTGCCGTTTGTCCATGTGGCGGGCGAATAAATGACATTTCGGAATGCGGATTGCGGATTGGGGATTGGAAGAGAACAGACAGGACATTTGATGGTTTGTTTTTCAATCCGCAATCTGCAATCCAAAATCCGCAATTCCTCTACACTCCCGCAACCGCGGGCCTCTCGACAGTTCTTGGATTTGCCGACAGAAACTTCATCGCCGCGTCGTGCACCTCATTGAGTGATTGCGCATTCTGAACCGCGCTCCTCAGCAGGTGCCCGAAGAAAAAATTGCATGCATAGTATTTTGTGAACTCCTTGAGCCTGCCGATGGCCCGTTCCGGAGCAAAATCTTCGTTGACATAATCGTGGTACTTCTGCCATACCACCGCGTAATTGATGGGGCCGGCCGCCGGTCCACCGAAAAACCGCGCGGAGAATTCGCGGAATATCCACGGCCGCACCACTGCCTGCCTGGCTATCATGAGTCCGGAAACCGCTGCGAACGCCTGCGCAGGCTGCTCGATATCGGACCCAAAGCCGATGTCGCCGTTGGCGACAATCGGCAGCGCGGTCTGCGACGCGATCCATTCGAACACCTCCCACCGCGCCCTGCGTTTGAGCTTCTCGCCGAAGAACCTCGGGTGCACGATGAGCAGGTCGACTCCCAATTGTTCCATGATGCGAAGTCTTTTCAGAAACTCGGGCTGCCATCCGTTTTGCACCTTCCACAGCCGGCACTTGACAGACAGCACACCGGGCCACGCCTTCCGCAGCGCCCCGAGCACGGCCGCAAAACGCGCCTCGTCTTCGAACAGCGAAGCGCCGATGCCCAAACGCTCCATTTCCGGCGCCGGGCAGCCGCAGTTGAGGTCGATTGCCGCAGGCCGCACCGCGGTCAGCCTCTCGATAACCGCGGGAATGTCCTCGCTCCCGTTCAGCGCGAGCTGGTACCAGACAATCCCCTCCTCGGGCCGCCTCTTTGTAAAGGGTGTTGCGCCGACGTTCTCATTGAGCAAGGCCTTGCCGGGCAGCATTTCGGTGAACAGCGCGCCGTGGCCGCCGAATCCGGCCACGAACCTGCGGAACGCGCTGTGCGACACGCCGGCCATGGGGCCGCACAGCAGCGGCGGCGCAATCACGAGGTCCCCGAGGTGAAGCGGGCAAAGGTTCATAAGGCAGTCATTGCTACCGGAAAAAAGCGGCTTTGAGGGCGATTCCGCAGGCCAGGTACAGGGTGAAGACGGCCGCTCCCGACATAAGATATGCGGCCGCAACGCTGCGGGGAGCGTCGGGCGAAACAGCCGCGCTGCCGCTTGTGCGCCCCAGGACATACTCGGCGTAGCGCACCGCGTTGACAAACATGAGAAGCCCGAACACCGACCATAGAAGCGACAGAAACACGGGGAACCACCACAGAAACAGCGCGGTCATGGTGTTCACCGCACACGAAAGCGCGATTGCGCCGCTAAGAGCCGGCAGAAGCCTCCGGAGACGCGCGTCGGCCTGTTCGGCAAATCGGGCGTCCCGAAGATACCGTTCGATTTCCTTTTCTTTGTAAACGCCGGACTTACCTCCGGCGTCGAAGCGGCTCTTGAGCAAAGCGACGAGGCCGGCATGGTCGCGCGTCCGGAACGAGATACGGATCGCGCCACCCGGCGATGAAAGGAGCCCGAAGTTGAAAAAAAACGGCGTGCGGATGTACCTGAGACGCTCGACACCTTCGAGCGGAATGGTCACGATGCGCTGGGGGCGAATGTGCGCAATGGAATCGCCGGAAACCACGTACTGCGTCTGCCGCATGTCTTTTGTCAACGTGATCCGCAGCAGCGCGCACATCAGCGCGGTGACCGCGAGGTACACGGTGAGCCGTGCGTACGCGGAGAATTCGACGGCGCTTCCGTTCCGGAGGCTCGCGACCGCGCACAGCGCGCAGGTGACCAGCGCGCCTGTAAAGCCTACTATAAGTAGGCATTCGCCGGCGGTGAGTTTTTCTGATAAGGTAAACCGCTGTTCCATGCAATTTCCTGTCGTTCCTGTTTGCGTTCAATACCCGAACCAACGGCCTGCGCACAATACCCGGGGGCTTCACCCCCGGGACCCCGACCAAGGGGTGCTCAGCAGCGAGCACCCCTTGGAACCCCGCGCCGCGCCTGCAGCGCCGCCTGGCCCCTCGGCCGTCGGGCCGCTCGTGAACTCGCCCGGCAACAAGCATGTGTCAGGAACTTCAGATCGGTACATTGGATCGCATTTGTCATTACCAGACCTGCCGGGCTCGGACAGCACGAGCGGCCAATCTCTCCTGCCTCAGGGTCGGCGCTGATGGCGTGAAAGAACAGGACCGGCGATCATCCTCTGCCCACGCGTTAGGTGGACCGGAGGGTGAGCCAGAGCGAATTGCCACTTCGTTCTCCAAGGTATGGAAATAGCGCTTCGCGCTTCATTATTGTGTCTCTTGCCTTGTGCCGGCCGACGACCCTTGGAAGCACCCGACGGGGTGCCCGGCCGATAGGCATAAGGCGGTCCGGCAACGAGGCCGAATGGCCGAGCCCGCAGGGAGACCGACCCTTTTGCAAGGGCGCAGGGTCATGCGCCCTTGCAAAAGGGTAACGCCCAAATCTTTTTATATTTTATTATGGGACCTTGCACAAATCAATTATCCCGCAGCGTTTCGCCAAATCAACAAGTCTCGTCACATCATCAACACTCTTGAGATTCGCGTACGAACCCTCGTCTATCGCCAGCACGGCGGCGTTCTTCGCAAAGGAGACAATGTCGGTGATCGCGTAGCCGATTTTCGGGCTCCGTGGAACCGACGCCACGATTTCCTTCGGCGGCGTGGCATAATCGGGCAGAGGGTTGCCTGCCAGCAGCCCGACGTCGAAAACATACAGCCCGGTGTTGTACGGCAGGAAATACTTCCCGGTCGCGTCGGTAAGCCGGCGCGTGGCGTCGTTCCTCACCCCCTGTTCAACGATGGTGAGCACCTCCGGCCGGCCGTTCTTCTTGACAATAACGAACGAGCCGAACGGATCGTCCGGCCCAAACGCCGTGCGCAGAACGCCCACGCCGAGGCAGTCGCGGCTCCTGCCGGCGGCCGCCATCGCAAGGATGACCGAAGGATCGTACAGGCCCGTGGCCTGCAGGGCGATTATCTTTGAGCACCCGAGCGACAAGAGCCACTCTGCGGCGGAAGGCTCGCCGTGTTCCCCCTGCCGCAGGAGCTTGACAAAAGGTCCACCCGTCTCGTCGGGGTTCACCGCGGGCCGGGCGCTGTCGCCGTTGCACACGGCAACGATGTTCCCGTCGGCTGTCAGGTGGAGGCACTCGTCCTGGGCGAGAATGCGCACATTCGCAAGTCCGAAGTTTTCGAACTTCTTCAGCGCTTCGGGAACCGCCCGCGCCGTTGCCGACGATTTCGGCCCGGTGGTGACGATCACGGGAACGCTCAGGCCGCCTTCGCAGCACAGGTGTGCGATCACCGCGCAGTTCGCGTGAAGCGTTCCGTATCCGTCCGGAAAGCCCGG
>DATFYJ010000420.1:0-6451 GCA_035315105.1 Chitinivibrionales bacterium | reverse complement strand
GTGACCGGCGTGGTGGTCACCGAGGTGGATCAGGCGTCGCAGGCCGCGGGCGAGGGCATCCAGCCCGGGGACGTGATTCAGGAGGTCAACCGCCAGCCTGTCGCATCGGTAAAGGATTTCGCAAAGGCGGCCAAGGCCGTCAAGAAAGACGGCTCCGTGCTGCTCCTCATCCGGAGGGGCGAGAGTTCTATCTTTGTGGCGTTTACGAATCACGAGAAATAATAGTTAAAAGAATTTTAAGAGGGGAGGTATCCCCCTCGCTGCGACCCGGCCGCGCGTGTTCACATAAAAGAAATCTGAATATGCGCGGCCGGTCTTCCGCTCCCCCCTCCTGGGTGCACCCCAAGTGGGAGCAGTGGCAGAACCAGACACCCGTGCTGGGGCACCCACGGAGAGTAGTTGTAAGGGACATTTTTTTACTTTGTTTCTTAGTCACTTTTTCCTGTGGCGGCATCCCGCTATAGCGGGACCATTTTTTTAGTCCTGCCTAACGCGCGGGCATCGGATAGTGTGCCGGCGACCTCAAGGTAGGCAGTCGCAACTGACTGTGCCCAGGAAGAAGCGACTGCTTGGAGCGTGCAAAGGGAATCCCGATTGGCGAGAAATATACCTGTTGACTGAATAGATTTCTTCTGCCGCGCGCCAGGCCGGACTGGAAGGTGCGCTGGAGCGCATTACCGCCTGACCACGGCCCGCAGGGCCCTCGTGGCAGGCGGTAACGAGGCCTTGTGCCGAGCCTGGAAGGAGGGCCGCCGCCGTCTTCGGCGGGGCGCCCATCTCTTTCTTTTCAATCACTATTATCACCTTGTTCTACTGGAATATTCTTGACATCAAACCATACATATCTTATTTCTATACTCGTGAAAGCCCATCATTCCCTTTTCCGCTTTTCTGTGGGAGGACTGCATATGAAAAGACCGGTACTACTGGGTTCCCTCGCCTTAAGCGTTATATTTCTTGTCGGCGGATGCGGCGTAAGCCAGCGCGCCATCGACGACGCCCAGGGCCGCATCAACGCGCTCAAAACAAAAGGCGTTCCGGACAGCTCCCTTTCCGATGCCGTAAAGTACCTGTACGGCGCGACGTATGCAAAGGAAAAAGACGACAAGACGCTTGCGCGGAAATCACTCGATTCGGCGCGGATGCTCATCGCGCAGTCCGAGGCGCTGTACTCGGAGAACGCGGCGCGGCTCAAGCCGTACAGCGACTCGGTGATCGGCGTCCTCACCAACGCGAAGTCCAAGTTCACGGGCATGCAACTCAAGGCCCTTGACAGCGCCCTTGGCGTAATCGACGGCTTTGTCCAAAAGAACTGGATCTACCAGATCGAAGACAACTGCAACAAGGCGATTGCACTGCTGCCCATCCTCAAGTTCAACGAAGACCGCGCAAAGGAGCTCAAAGAAAGGCTGCCGGGCGTATGGGTGTGCACCAACACCACCAAAAGCGACGCCGACAAGACGATCCACGCGGTGGAGACGAAGACCTTCACGTTCGGCAAGGACGGCAAGGTTGCACTGGTGGAGACCAAGAAGGGCCAGAGCGCAAAGAACCTCAAGGAAGATTGGGAGTTCGACTCGTTCGGCACCTGGGACTGCCGCGGCGACACTATCCATATCTTTGTGGACCGTTTCGCCTGCAAGCGCCAGAACTTCGAGACCCTTCTCGAAAAAGACAACAAGAAGACGTGGGAAAAGAAGTCCGAAAAGACCTACGATTCCCTCATCACCGACCACAGCCAGGACCGGTGGGTACCGTTTAGCGGAGAGGGCGGAATGGCGGAGGATTTCAAGCAGCAGAAGAAGTTCTAATAATAAGTTCTTTCGGACCTTCCGTATTAGTTTGATTTGTAAAGGCGCTCTGTTTTTAGGGCGCCTTTTTTATTAGATCAAATATTTCTAACCACTTCTCTCTTTGGGCGTTTTTATTCATGAACCCGTGCAATTCCTTGTCGACAAGCAGAAGAATCCGTTTCAAGAACGAGATCCTGCATTTTTGACCAAGTGAGATTGTAAGAGTACGCGCTGCGGAACACATGCCGGAACCCCAGATACTGCTGGAGCCGTTCTTTGAGCGGTTCCGAGAGCACTGCCGATCGATTCGGGGTAGGCACAATCATTTTTTCCAATAAATCGGAGTGCCATGAATCGGTTTTCTCGAACCCGTTATCGAAATCCATCGCAATCCGTTTGAAAATATTCTCAAAACCAGAATAAAACGAATGAAGAATTCCGGCAAGAGCAAGCAACTCGACGTAGGTGGGTTCCCGTGTTCTTACCTGGTCAAGCAGCGTGCGATAGGTATCCAGCAATGTGTTAAACTGGGTGAGTTCAACGTTGATTTCAGAATAGGCGTTAGATGACACGCCGCATGTCCCCGCGGGATTTCAGGTGATCCACAAAAGGATTCTTTTCGTCGAGGTCGACAAGGTCAAACTCTCTTTTTAGTACGTTCAACGTGCTTCCCATCGCCTTGAAAAAAACTTTGGGCGGGAGCCCGGATACCGCAAGATCGATGTCGGAATGCTCATCATTTGCACCATGGGCAATGGAACCGAAAAGATACACGTCGGTTGCCCCAAAGGACCTGAGCACCCGGGCGGCCTTGTGGATTAAGGCATTGAGTTCGTCTGTCATCCGTCATCCTCCGTCAATGAAGGACTTCCATCCATAAAAATATTATCTCTAGGGCGCCATTGCAAAGGATTTTACCTGCCGGCCCCAAAGGCCCGAAGCGTGAACAAGGGGTAACGCCCATATCAAATATTTCTAACTACTTCTCTCTTTCCAACTGTCTTATCCCGTCAAGCAAGTACTGCACCGCCGACGCCCCGGTGAAAAACGCCGCTGCGCCGAGCATCCACGCGAGCGGGGCCGCGGGCAGGCCGAAAAGCACCCACAGGATCGACGTGCCCTGGAGGAACGTGGTGATTTTCCCCAGCATCCTTGGCTGAATGCTCACGCTGCCCGTGATGCTCTGGATGATGAGCACGCCGAGCACAAGAATGGCATCACGGCTGATTGCAACGAGAGCGAACCATACGGGAAGGTGGGGGACAAATGCCTTTTCCGCGCTGTGACCGGACAGGAGGATGAGGGCCGAGATCAGTGCCGCCTTGTCGGCGAGAGGGTCGAGCAGCGTGCCCAGGTTCGAAATTTCCCTTCGCGCGCGGGCAAGGTAGCCGTCCACTGCGTCAAGGAGGAATATGCCGAGAAATACGGCGAGGCCGGCCCAGCGAAGCATCAGGTGCGGCTCGCCCTTCGCCACGCTCATCGCATAGTAGAGGATGGCAAGGACGAACAGGGGAACGGCGAAGATCCGGGCAATGGTGATTCTATTTGCTAATGTCAACGGCATGCTTGGTGCGCGGTTCCGGGAGGAAGTGGCGGACCGGCGTTATGATCAATATAATAATTTGTTATACCAGTGGTAAAATTGCATTTGTTAAGAATAAGAAACTTTCATGTGGGGGAAGTATCCCCCTGCCTGCAGCCGCCTTCGGCGTCCTCCGGCACCCCCTCATGGGTGACCCCCAAGTGGGGACTGTTGCAAGAATCAAACAACTGTGTGGGGGCACCCACACAGAGTTGTTGAAAAGTTCAAACCCAAAGTGTTGCTTTTTCCCTTGAGGATTCCGGCTGGCGTAAAAATGAATCTTAACCGAATGGATTTCCTTTGCCGCGCGTTAGGCAGGACTGGAGGCCGCGCCAGAGCGCGGTGCTGCCTGACCACGGCCCGTGGGGCCCTCGTGGCAGGCAGCCCGAGGCCGAAGGCCGACGCCCCTTGGAAGCACCCGAAGGGGTGGACCGGAAGGAGGGCCGACCCTCGCCTTCGTCTTGACGAAGGCGAGGGAAACGCCCAGATTTGAACTATTCAAATATTGTATCAGGCAGCACTAGATCTATATCCCGCGACATCACAATAGCATCGTCGCCGTCGTCGGAATAGTACTTCCTGCGTATCCAGCGGATTTCGAATCCAAGTTTGACGTACAAATCAAAGGCGACCCGGTTTTTCGACCGGACTTCAAGGTGGACCGATTCGGCGCCGCGGCGGCGGGCCGCATCTGCCGCTGCGGCCAGGAGACAGCGCGCCACGCCCCGGCGCCGGTGGTCGGGGTGAACCGCGATGGTGTTGATCTCAAGCTCGTCTGCGGCGAGAACGGCGAAAACGAACCCGCACGCCGTGCCGTTCTCACTCTGCGCAACCAGATTGACGGCGTTGTCGGCGGTAAGCTCCGAGGAAAATGCGGCGGCCGACCAGGTGACCGTGCGGCACGAATGTTCTATGTCAAGAATGGCGGGAAGATCGCACTTTGCGGCGGGCCTGATCGTCGAAAGGCTGTGACTCACGGCGCATCCTCCGTCACGGCGTCGTCGTGCCGCGCTTCGTCAACCATCCGCGTGAGCCTCGCCACCACTGCATCGACGCCGCGGCCGGTGACTGCCGACATGGAGCGCCAGCCTTTGGGCAGCGCGGGGCCGTTTGTGCCTTCGACAAGGTCGCTTTTCGACAGGATGAATAGCGCGGGCTTCTGCGCAAGAAGCGGGCTGTATGCGGAAAGTTCGCTTACCAGAAGCGCGGCCTCGGCCCCCGGGTCCGGAGAATCGGCCGGGACCAGTAGTGCAAGCACGGCAGTGCGTTCGATATGTTTGAGGAACCTGATGCCGAGCCCTTTTCCAAGGTGCGAGCCTTCGATGAGGCCCGGAATGTCGGCTGCGACAAACGACCGGTAGCCTTTACATCTGACAATTCCCAGGTATGGCTGGGTCGTGGTGAATGGATACGCCGCGATCTTCGGCCGCGCCGAGGAGATGCTCGCGAGAAACGTGGACTTGCCTACGTTGGGGCGACCCACGATTCCTACATCGGCCAGCATCTTGAGCACGAGCCGCAGCTTTCTGTATTGGCCGTCTTTTCCCTTCTCGGCGTGGTCGGGAAGAGGGTTGGCGCGGGTCTTGAGCTCTGCGTTTCCGCGGCCGCCCGCTCCGCCCCGGGCGGCGCAGAATGATTGCGTATCGTCAACCGCATCGAAAAGGAGGTCGCCCGAATCCGCGTCATACACCACAGTGCCGAGCGGGATCGGCACCATGATGTCTTCGGCGTCCTTGCCGTGCTTGTTGCCGCCTTTGCCGTTTGCGCCGCTTTGGGCCCTGCAGTGGCGGTGGAAGTGAAGGTCCTGAAGCGTGCGGAGATGATGGGAACCCCTGAGAAAAATGCTGCCGCCCCTGCCGCCGCTACCTCCGCTCGGGCCGCCCCTTGGCCGGTATTTCTCGCGCAGATAGGCGAAGCAGCCGTTGCCGCCGCTGCCCGCCATTGCTTCTATGGTTGTTTCGTCGATGAACATGGGGAATCCGGTGGAAGAAGAAGTTTGCAAAGTGACAAAGTAACAAAGTGGCAAAGTCAAGAGAAGTTACAAAGACCCAAAGTGGCAAAGTGATAAAATCAAGATTCCAGCCTGACCGTTCTGAACTTTGTAACTCTGTCACTCTGTCACTTTGTTACTCTTGCACTTTTTTGCTCTTCCCCGTGTCGGATGAAGGCGGGGTTGCGGGGGCGGCCGGAGCATCGTTCTTTGCCTGTTTCTTATACGAATCGGAACGGTAGTCGGTGCTGTAGAAGCCGCTTCCCTTGAACAGAAATCCCCCGCCGGAGGAAATCAGCCGCTTCACCGCACCGCCGCAGCCCGGTTTTTTGCAAACGGTGAGCGGCGGTTCCGAGATACGCTGGTATTCCTCAAAGATGAGTCCGCATTTCTCGCATTCGTATTCGTAGGTCGGCATGAAGAATCCGCTCCTGGTACAACTCACCGAGATTTTACAAAATTCACCGCACAGAGGCAGGGGTGGTTCTCTGCGCCTTTGCGGTGATTTGTCCTACCGTAAAGCACGCCTAAATTACATCATGCAGGAGAAACCGGTCAACGCGTCGCGGGCACGGCGGTGAGGTCGTAATCCGATGCGGAGATGATTTTTACCGGAACAATGGAGCCGATCCTTGCGTTTCCCCGGGGAAGGAGGACCGTGCCGTCGACCTCGGGTGCGTCCCATTTAGTTCTGCCTTCCAGAGACATCCCCTTTTTCTTTTTGGACCCCGGGTTCGTGTTCGACACTGCAAGCCCGTGTTCCTGCGCAGGCCCGTCCACGATTATGTCAAGTGTTTTCCCCACGAGCGAGGCGCACCGGGCTGCGCTTATCCCGCGCTGGAGCGACATGATGCGTTCGCTTCTGAAAAGCGCGGTTCTGTTCAGCGGCCTTTTCGGAAGCGAAACCGCGCGCGTTCTCTCTTCGGGCGAAAACGGAAACACGCCGAGGCGCTCGAACCGCGTCTCTTCCACAAAGTCAAGCAATTCGCGGAAGTGCCGCTCGGTTTCTCCGGGATACCCGGCAATGAAGGTGGTGCGTACCGCGGCGTCGGGCACCCTGGCGCGGATGTTCCTGATGAGGGCGTG
>DATFYJ010000419.1:0-4224 GCA_035315105.1 Chitinivibrionales bacterium | reverse complement strand
CACGAAATAGGTGGTATTGCTAACGTGGTTGGAGGTGTCGAGGTACTCCTGCGCTTGGGCTTTTGTGGAAAACGTGGATGCGGTATTGCCTTTGTCAAGTGTTTCGTACCCCATAGGGGCAGCCGGATAGTAGTAGCCGACGCTGATGCCGTGGTTGACCGTTTCCGACTTGATGCCGAAATCCGCAAACAAGCCGATATGGTCCGGCGTAACCACGCCAGCGTCGTTGCGTGCGGCCCATCCGTCGCGCGCCACCTGGAAGGCTTTTGTGTCGTAGTTAATATTGTCTGCGTTGGGGTCGTATCCGTACTCAGAGGTCCTGATTGCAAAAAGCCCGGCAGAGTACGACGCCCCCATGTTGATGATTCCCCAGTCCGGAGCAAATCCGTAACTGGCCCGCACGGTCGCACCGAACAGTCCGCTGCCGACCTGATTCTCGGGAGAGAGGAACGTCGTGTTGTCACTCATGATTGTCGAATAGCCGGTTGGAAAGTTGAGGGTAAGGCCCGCTGCGACCACGTTGAGGGTGCCCCAAGAACGGCTCACATCGACCAGCAAGTCGCCGAACGGCCCGGTTTTTCCGTCCGGACCTTGCTTAATGAGAAATGGCATGCTGAGCTTGAGGTCGAGGATCTTCCCGGGATGGACATAGAAACTCACCAGCGCCTGGGTGATCTTCGTGCGGAACAGTCCATCGTATTGGGAGCCGCCAAGTTTGGAGCTGTCCGCGATCATGGTTTCGCCCAGAACAATCTCGGCGTCGATCAATTTTCCGGCAATGCCTTTGCCGATCCATTTCAGATGCAGGTCACCGGACAGGCCAAGGCTGTTTTCTCCAACCTGCATCGGTTGCCCGGAGGCCGAAAAAACCAATGCCCCAAGAATGAGGGATGTGATGGTCTTACAATGCTGAAGTGGCATCCACATATCCTTTCTTCTCTGGTCGGGTTACGTTCCTCTGCTCTTGTCAATAGACCGGGAACTTGAATCCAAGGGCAAAGGAAATACCCGCAAAGTTAAGCCTGTTCACGTATTCCAGTTTGACAATGCCGCCCACGAGTATCGGGAACATCATGTCGCTTTTCTCAATGGTGTATTGTAACGTGACCGAAGGAGGCGTCGGCCTCGGCGTAGGGGATTTTCTCAGATAATACCAGGATCCGTCGCTGGCTTGTCTGAGGATGATGTTCGTAGTATCCCCGTGGGACGCGGAAGCCGAGGTATCTACGTAGGCCTGGGCCGCAGCCTTTGTAGGCAAGGTAAGAGAATATGTTGTCGGGACGTCACGAATCTCGACATTCCCCTGGGCAAGCGGGTACGAGTAGTTTATGCTGAAGCCGTGCGTGTAGCCTTGGGACCTGATTCCAAAGTCCGCAAAAACGCCCAGAAAGTCGGGAGAGAACACGCCCGCGTCGTTGCGCGCGCCCCACCCTTCTCGGGCGAATTGAAATTCCTGACGCTGGGAGCTAATCTTCGTGCCCGTGGAATCGCACCCGTATTCGGTTGTTTTTATCGCAAAAACTCCGCCCGAGTATGTCGCTCCCAGGTTGATAATTCCCCAGTCAAAATCGAATGTGTAGCTCCCGCGCGCCGAAGCGCTGAACAGCCCGCCGCCCAATTGATTGTCGGATGCCAATGGTTCAATGCCCGTGTTCATTATGTCGGCATACCCCGTCGGAAAAATGAGCGAGAGGCCGGTTTGGATGTCGCCGGACGTGCCCCATTTGCGGCACAGGTCCAGAAGCAGGTCTCCGAACCCGCCGGTGTTCGTGCTGATTCCTTCCCGCACAAGAAAAGGCATGCTGAGTTTGATATCCATGATTCTTGGCGGATGATAAAACAGGCTAAGAAGTGCGGTTGTGGTCTTGATGCGCAGTCTTCCGTCGTATTGGGAGCCGCGAACAAGGGAACTGTCGGTGAGCGCACCTTCGCTCATGATGAGCTCGGCGTCGAACAATGCTCCGGACACACCGTTCCCGATCCACTTCACCAGCACGTCGCCTGTTGCGCTGCCTGCGCTCGACCCGCATCCTCCCACCGCGTCCCACGGTGTGACAGGCGTATTCGGGGCGTTCGCACACCGGTTCAATACAGTATAGTAAAAGATGCCCGAGACCACGACTGCCGCAATTATGACTAAGATGCTCTTGTTGGGCATTGATTTCATGATGTCAGGGTTGCTTTCATGCAATGTTGCCGGAAACAGAAAGTCCGGACTCTTCTGTTGTCAACCGTGCCGCGGGCCTGCCTACTTAACCTCGTGACTTTGTTGCACTAATCATACCACGATGTTTATTTGAGATCAAGGGGTTCGCTCAATTTATATAGGTTCAATACTAGCTTTCCGTCATGATCGGATCAGTGGAAACCTTTCATCAATTCTGACACAGATTAATTTATCAATTTATTGTAGAACTAACCACCTATTTTTTCTTACTTGAAGTAAGATGAAAACTCTGCACAGTGCATCTCATATCTTCAACAGCGATAACTGTTTATTTTTGGGATCGTGAAGTGAGATCGCTCACCCTGGGCCTGTCCGACGCTGACTTCAGGTGAGCGCCGATGCGCGCGCTATTTGGAGAAAACGATGCGGATCGTCTTCATGAACTTTGGGTCCGCGTCGTCCGAATCCGCCGCCTTGAACCTGCAGAAGTAAATTCCGCGAGACACATGCGAACCGTCCCAGGAGAACTGGTATTCGCGCGGACTCTGCGAGCTTTCCAGCGGTCGTTCGAGGAACCTTCCGATCGCGTTGTATATGTCAAGCGTCACGCGGGTGGCAACGGGAAGCGCGTACCGGAAAACAACCATCCTGCCTGCAACCGACGCTTCCTGGAACGAAAAATCCTTGGGAACCGCAGCCAGCGCCGGTTGCACGGCGGCAGCGCCGCATTTTCCGACGACGAAGATCGTGTCAAACGGGGTTGTGCAATTGCTCTTGACCAGGAACTTCGCCGAGAAATTGCCGGCTTTCCCGGGAGTAAAGCGCACGGTGTCGAAGCATGAATCCCCGGGGGCAAGATCCCGGATCTGCGACAAAGTGAACAGACTGTCCGAACCATAATCGTCCGTCACCAGCCGGGTGATCTGGGATATTCTGAGTGTGTCGTTTCCGGCGTTTCTTACCACGATGGTGCGGATGAAGGCCGCCGCGGCCGGTCCGGGAACGTCGAAAAGAGCCGAATCCGGCACGGCGCAGAACCGTGGAGCGGTTCCCGCGCCCGACACGCGGATCGTGTCGGGGCTGGACAGGGCATTGCTGAGTATCACGATAGCGGCCGAATCCGGCCCCTGCCTGAGCGGCCTGAACGTCAGGGTATCCGACACCGACTGCCGGGGAGGAATCCGCCACGAGGTGAGGCTGCAGGCAAAGGCTGCGGAGCTTGCCTTTACGGAAGCTATAACCACCGTGTCGGTGCAGCCGTTGTACAGCGAAATGGCGGTGTCGTCAACCGTACCGACGGTAACCCTTCCGAATGAGACGCGGCCCGCGCTGATTGCCAGCAATCCTGAATCGGGAATGGCCGACACCTGGCCGGAGAAATCGCTTTCGGAACCGGCGCTGTCGAGCACGGTTACCGAGAAGAAATACGGTTGCCCGTTTGTCAAGTTTGCGATCGTCCGAACCGTGTCCTGAGGCGAGTCGGTGGAATCGCGTTTCGACAAGGTCGCAGCGCTTGTTCCCGCATAGGCGAAGTAACGCACCGCATCGGCCGCGGGGCTCCGGTTCCATAGAAGGGAAACGGCGCCGTTTCCCCGGCGCGCATAAAGACCGGAGGGCGGCGCCGGCCTGTTCGAGAAGAACCAGTTGCTGTTGCCGAGGCTGTCGACGCATTTGCTCGCGGTCCCTTTCTGCAGGAGCGCACGGCAGTTTTTGAGGACCGCGTACCGGGCCCGGAGGGAGACCGCCGCACTCAGGGTGCATTGCGCTGCGCTTGCAATGGAGAGGTAATTCCTTATGCCGCCGCTAAGCGAAGCGGAGCCGAGCGTTTCCATCTTCCATCCGAGGGTGGAGGGCGCTATCGAAGAGTCGGACCCGTTTGCAACCGAGACGTCGCCTTCCGAGGAAACCGCGCACCCGTTGAAATCGAGAACGCCCGCCGTCTGCGTGAAGGAACGGCATTTGACATTTGAGAGAAGCTGCAGCCTGCCCGCGCCGGAATGGACCACATCGCCGAGCAGAAGCGGCGCCGTAAGGGTCTGTATTCCCGTGTCGGTCGT
>DATFYJ010000418.1:0-2597 GCA_035315105.1 Chitinivibrionales bacterium | reverse complement strand
GCACCACCCCGCGCCTCACCGAGCCGCTGAACCTGATCTTGCTTTCCCCAAGCAGCCGCACCAGGATGTCGCCGAAGTACTCCCAGGTCTGCCAGACCTTCTTGTAGGCAAGAGTGGGCTGCGCGTCAAGCGGCATGGAACCGGAAACCGTCACCAGCGTCCGGTTTCCGTCCTTCTTTGTTGATGCAACACAGGTGTTCTGACTGCCGGCGAGAGCGGTCCTGGCCGTCACGGAGACCTTCACGAGCCCCGATTTGGGGAGCAGGTCAACCAAAACCGGCAAGCCCGCTTCGCGGCCCGGCCGCATCCAGATACTCTCGCAGTTGAAATTCGCACTTACCGCATCCACCGGCGCCTCGTACGGACGATTCGAATCATCCTCGTCGAAACCCGGCCCGACCGACGCAGAATCAAGAAACGTATCATCGAGCACTATGTCGCCGTCTATCGACCGAAGCCCGATGCATGCAAGGTGCTGGACAAACAGCCACATCCTCTCCACTACGAAATAGGGGTCTGCGCCGCCCCGGATATACAGGGTTCCCTTCACCGCGCCCGAGTCTGCCGGAACAGGCCTGTCCGAATACACCTGTGTCCAAAACGAGTAATTGGTGCCCAGTTTTTCAAAAGCAATCGCAGTGGTGAGAAGCTTGGACACGGAGGCGGGATTTCGCATAGAATCGGCATTGAGCGCCGCAACTACTGAGTCACGATCGAGGTCTTTTACCATCAGCGCCACGTTTTCCGCAGGAAATCTGCTGCCGGAAAGCAGCGCCTCAAGCCGTGGCGCGGCGCCTGGCGCCTGCGCCGAATCCACAGCGCCCCTTGATGCCGGACCCTCAGAATGCTGCCCAGATGCGGCCGCGAATGCAAAGACGCAGAGCAAAATACCGCACCGCACGGCTCGAATCATGGGATTTCCCCGCACCGGCGCGCCTCGTTGGCACCATTTGGATCCTGCGGCGGCAGGTGGGCAACCGCAAAATATTGCACGGTTTTTGCTATTTTTATTTTCTTGCATCATTTCAAAACCTATTTTTAAGAACAGCTACGGGTTGCATCACGTGACAGCTTTTTGAAAGGTCTGGAGGTTATCGTTCGTATGGCCAAGTTCTCAATTGCTTTTATCGTGCCTGCAAGAACAAACAATCTCAGGCACCGCATTGTCGAAAGCCAGGACCAGGATTCCGCGCTGAAATCGTTTTTCTCCGAAGAAGCGTCCGAATTTTATTCGGACGACGATCAGGGGTTCTTCTATTTCAAGGAAGACTTTTTCGACGAAGCAAATTCGTCGGGAAGCGTGATCAGGCTCGATTAGTTCTCGCCGCGGCCGGCCCCGCGGGCTCCGCCCGCACAGCCTACCTGCTTCTTTCCCGGGTGTGTTGCGTGTCGCTCTTTGCGGCCAGTTCCTTGACCTCGGTGATGAATTCGCCCTTGTCCTTGAACTTCCTGTACACCGACGCGAACCGCACGTAGGCCACGTCGTCGAGCTGGTACAGTTCGTTCATCACGAGCCCGCCGATCTCCTTGCTGGGAATTTCGGTCTTGGACAGCTTCTGGATCTGGTTTTCTATTCTGTCAACCACCGCCTCGATCTTATCGGTGCTTATCGGCCGCTTGTTGCACGCCGACGTAATCCCGTGCATCAGCTTCTGGCGGTCGTACGGCTCCCTACGCTGGTCGTTCTTGATGATGGTGAGCGGAACGGTCTCGATGTACTCGTAGGTGGTAAACCTCTTTTCGCACTTCAGGCATTCCCTGCGTCGCCGCACCGCCTGTCCCTCTTTGCTTGAACGGGAATCGACCACCTTGTCCTCTTCGTGTCCGCAGTAGGGGCATTTCATCGCCTCACTCCTTGGGTTGGTGGTGCAGTTTTACCGGTAAAATTGAGACCCGCAGGCCTTATGGTATAAGTCTAGCATTTCCGCTACAATATATGGTAGTAGAAAAATATATCTGTTGTGGCGGGGGTTTCAACCTTAATCAAGAATCCTCACCGCAAAGACGCAAGGGACGCAAAGAAGAAAAAAAAAGATTCACCACGGAGACACAGAGGACCCAGAGAAGAAAAGAAAATGGCCTTGAATGTTTTTTGCGATGATTGGAAGGATCATCCATTGCTTGCATTGCTTAGGACTTGGAAAAGGCTCTGAGGATTTCATGATATTGCAGTCCGGAATCATTGCATCAACATATTTGTTATTTTCCATCAGTCGAACATTGATACTATCGTGCAGAAAACAGAATACGGATCATTTTGGAAGGCTTTAAAGGTGAAGATTCCAAAGCGGATCCACTTTATATTTACTCATAAGTTACAGTGCATGTATATTTTTGGGTTGTCATTGCAGATGGACCATCAGGATTGAGGACTGGGAAGGGATTTATGAAATTCACAGGGTATCTTCGGGGAGTTCGGTTAAGCGATTTTTTTCGATTCTTTTGTCTGTGCGCACTTGCCGCCTGCATGCCGGCCTCCCCCGCGGTCACGATGATCGATTCGACCACGACCTGGCATTCCAACAGTTACACCATCGGCGCGGATTACGGCATGATGTCGGCGCAGGGGAACACCAGGGTGGCAAGAACGTTCAACT
>DATFYJ010000417.1:0-2923 GCA_035315105.1 Chitinivibrionales bacterium | reverse complement strand
CATCATCCTTGTCGTCACGTCAATTCCCACCCGGCTGTATTTCTCTTTTGCCTACGTGGTATACGGCGCGTCGCTGCTCCTTCTTCTCTACGGACTCTTTACGGGCGTCATCTCAAAGGGCGCGGAACGCTGGGTGAACATCGCAGGACTTCGCGTGCAGCCGTCCGAATTCGCCAAGATCGGCCTCCTGCTTGCGCTCGCCCGGTATTTTTCAACAAAGTCGATTTCGCTTGACCGCCTTACCTCGTTCGTTCTTCCCGGCGTGATGATCCTTTTCCCGTTCGGCCTCATTCTCAAACAGCCCGACCTCGGGACCGCGCTCATTCTGGGGCTGATGGCCGTGCCCATGATGTACTGGGCGGGCCTCACGTTTCTGGACCTGCTGTTCCTGTTTTCGCCCATAGTGTCCCTTGCACTTTCGGCCATCCCGCTTATTCTCGCCTTCGCGTTCGGGACGCATGGCGGCATTTGGGAGGCGATCCCGTGGGGTGTGTTTTTCGTGATCATCTGCGCCGTGCTCTACTACGCCCGGCCGCGCATGCTCATCCTGGTGGGCGTGGTGGTGCTCAACCTGTTCACCGCGGGCATCACGACGGTCGCGTGGAACGGCGTTCTCAAGGACTACCAGAAGAAACGCATTCTCTCATTTATCAATCCACAGATGGACCCGTCGGGCGCAGGGTACCAGGTGATACAATCGAAGGTGGCCATCGGATCGGGCAATTTGATGGGCAAGGGATATCTCCAGGGCACCCAGACGCGCCTCTCATTTCTTCCCGAACAGCACACCGATTTTATCTTCTCGGTCCTGGGGGAGCAGTTCGGCCTGTTCGGCTGCATTGCGATACTGCTCTTGTTCCTCTTTCTCATCATCCGCGGCTATACCACCACGCAGGTGGTGAGGAACCGGTTCACCAACCTCGTGGTGGTGGGCGCCGTGTCGCTTCTGGCGTTCCACATCTTCATCAACGTGTCCATGACGCTGGGCATGATGCCCGTGGTGGGCGTGCCGCTGCCGTTTCTGAGCTACGGCGGGTCGTTTACCTTGACTATTGCGATACTGCTCGGGTTCTTGCTTAATGCGAAATACAGCAAGCAGGATTTTTAGGGCGAGATCCAGGTGTGGATAAAAGTTCCGAACGCGTGACCGGATCAACAGTATTGCAGGAAGTGAGGCGAATCGTGAAAACCCTGTTCTTCACCGCGTCCGTTCTCCTTCTGTGCGGTTGTGCCGCCATTTATCAACCCATACAATGGAACCGTATTGCAGGCGCTGCGCCCGACACCAGGGAGGACAGCATCGCAGCAGCCGTTGTATGTTCCCCGCTGTTTCTTTCTGAAAATTTCCGCTATCATAAGCGTTCGAGAGATCTGTTTATTGAGCTGGCCGGCATTTCGGTAACAAACAACGGCAGCAGCGACTTTATTTTCTCTCCTTGTTCGCTGCGGGTGACGGACACTTCGGGAAATGCTTGCGAAATACTCGGACTTGAGCAGATATTGCCGTACCTGAAGATCCCCGTCTGGGAGTATTGGCTCTGGTCTCTTTTGATGATACCGATCGTTCCCTCTCCTGCCGGCCTGGGCATTCCGGTTCCTGTGGGTCTGGCCATTGCCGCAAAGAATGTGGCGCAAGCGTCAAGCAGTAATGCGCTTTTCGAGAAGGACCTGCGCCAATACGCACTTACCGCCCAGATAATACCGCCCGGGAAGACCGTATGGGGGCTCGTTGCCGTGCACCGCCGGAAGCAGGGGTGGATACCGTACAATCAAAACCTCAAGATCGCGTTTCCGGGACTGGTTGAGAAAAGGCCCGGGAGCGAGACCACGAACAAAATCATTGAAACCGATATTGATCAATAAGAAATTCCATCACAACACGGGACCATCAATGAACAGCCTTGTCAATGGCCAATTACCCAAGCGGGTAGCCGTGTCGCTGGCTACACGTTTCGAAAGCTTGGTCTCGTGTCATCAATGACCATCGACCATCACGAACCTCCTTGTACCCTCATTCTGTTCCCCCTCAAACATCTATACCACTCCTCATCACGCTCGTTTTATTTTCTTCATGCCGGCGCATTCCCAAATTCCCGAAAGGACAGTGCCAGTCCATGCATCCCATCTTGTTCCATATCTTCAGGTTTCCCATCCATTCGTACGGATTCATGCTCGCGCTGTCGTTTTTGTTCGGCATCTGGTTTGCCGCATGGCGCGCCAAGCGGAGCGGGCTTGACCCGAATGTTATTTCGGACCTCGGTTTCTGGGTGATTATCGCAGCCATCCTGGGCGCCAGGCTCTACTACGTTATTCTTCACTTTGAGGAATTTTCCGGAGACCTCACCGGCATTTTCAATCCGTTCCACGGCGGGAATCTCGGCATAGGCGGGCTCGTGATGTACGGCGGGTTCATCGGCGCGATTGTTGCCGCCATCGCGTATTTCCGCGTCAGGAAGGAGCGGTTCCTTCCCTATGCCGACATTGCGAGCGCAAGCCTCGGGTTCGGCATTTTTCTCACGCGCATCGGCTGTTTTCTCAACGGATGCTGCTACGGCGCCGCCACCACGGCGGCCTGCGGGGTGAGCTTTCCCGCAAACAGCCCGGCGGGCGCGTACATGCACGACGTGCACGCGCACGCGCTGATTCCCTCCCAGCTCATCGAGTCGGGCGGCGGCCTGCTTATGGCGATTATTCTTCTGCTCGTCGGCACGCGCAAGACGTTTGCGGGGTTCCGGTTTTTTCTGGCAGGCCTCATGTACTCCGTGCTGCGGTTCTGCGTTGATTTCACTCGGTTCTACACGCCGCACGAAAGGCTGGGACCGCTCTCCCACAACCAGGTGATCTGCATCGTGTTTTTCATCATCTTCTCCGGCCTCATCCTGCGGAACGCTCTTTCCAGGGACGAGGGCGCACAAGAGCCCCG
>DATFYJ010000416.1:0-3761 GCA_035315105.1 Chitinivibrionales bacterium | reverse complement strand
AACATACTTGACTTGAGAGACAAGGACAGGTCCTTCAGCATGGGAAGAACCCGTTTCTTTGCCTGGCTTATGTCGCCGAGAACAACGGGCACTGCGTCAAACGCTTCCAATGCGTCAAGGGTGACGGGGTAGAATGACGATTTCTGCGAAAAGTCCTGGGACTGCTGCGGTTCCTTCTGGTTGGTGGTGAGCAGCTTGGAAAGAAGGAGAAACAGCTGCGGATTCGCCTTGAACGCGGGTACCCAGAAGAACAATTTCTGTTGTTCCATGGGTGGCAGCACAGCGCGCGGCGCATTGACAAAACGGATGAAATCCGCAACCGACTCAAGCCGCACCGGGGCTGCCGAAACGTCAAACCTCCAGAATGGAATCCAGAGGTCGGCTTTGGAACTGCCGTTCCACACGACATAGTCCGCCCGTTCGAGCCCGTTCCTGGTTGCGCTCCATGCGCGGCCGCAGGTGATGCATACGACAACAAGACTGTCATGTTCGGCGCTGCAATCCCCTCCGCATTCAGGGCAAAGCGTGGAGATGAACGCCGGACCGGCCGGCCGCGAATCAGCCTTCGTGGTTATTGCATCACCCATCGTCCCCACTTCTGCCCCGGAAACCCCGTCAAACAGAACGTTGTTTCTCAGATAGTACGGTGCATACAGCAGGCGCACCGACTCACCGACAAGGGCGGTCTTCAAGACGGGAAAAACGCGGTCCTGCACTCCCTGAAAGGGGAATCCCGAAACAGCCTCGGACTGCATGGAGACGAAAAGCTGCGTTTCAACAGAACGAGAAGGAATGAGTCTGTTCTTGAGAGAATCGAACCCGTAATCAAGCCGGACAAAAACCCCTGGGGTTGACGGCTCAATGAACCTCATTTTCACGGTCTGCGATCGTATGCCGAGCGTCTGCGGGATAAGAGAATTGTTCGCGGCGATAAGGCTGTGTTCAATGAGTCTGTGAGAAGTGCCCCCGAGAGAAAGTGAATACTCGGTACCTTTGAACCACCAGTAGGGCATGTAGAAAAAATCGTGCGCTTCCCGAAGACTGCTGGCCAGATAAAGCGAACCATGATCCTGGAAAGCGATGAACAGTTTGACGCGGCAATAGGGACACGTAAAGAGCCTGTCTGTCTCCGACAGGCTCACCACTGCGCCGCATTGCGGGCACTGATGCTCCAGGATGCTGTTAGAGGCGTTCACCGCATTTATTGCAGAATGTGGCGTTGAAAAGGTTGTCAAACCCGCAGTGATTGCAGTGTTTGCTTGGGGCCTGCGGAGTTACCTGCTGGCCGCATTGCGGGCAGAACTTGGCAAACGGGGCCAGATTCTTGCCGCACTTGACACACTGGGAAAATACCAGAAGCTGGTGGCCGCAATAGAGACAGAACTGGGCCTCCGCCGGGATCTGCTGCCCGCAATCCGGGCACTTCTGGGTTGCCTGTGCCGCAGCCGGGTCCTGCGGCGAGAGCTGCCTCGACAGCATGGCGGGCATCATGAGCCCGAATCCCATTCCCATACCGTTCCCGCTGCCCGGATTCTGAGAGGCTTTCTCGATTGCCATGGCGGATTTCATCTTCATGAGGTCATTGAGATTGCTAAAAAGTCCGAGCTTGCTCCTGTCATCAATTGCCTGCTGAACTTCCAACGGCGGTGTGATCGCGTTGATGTAAAGATTGGCAAGCTCAAGACCGAAATGGGCAAAATCCTCCTGCAATTGTTTCTTGAGCCCTTCCGCAACCTCGTCGTACTTGCCGGGCAAGTTGAACATGGTGTCGAGATGTTCCCCGAGATAGTCGTTGAACCTTGACACAATGACGTTGCTCATGTAGTCGGAGAGGTCCTCTGTTGAAAAACCGCCTACGGTTCCGGTCAGCGAATTGATGAACAGGAGTGGCTGCACGATTCGAACATTGAACTGGCCGTGGGCGCGCAGCCGGATGAGCCCGAGCTGCGTATCCTTGAAGGCGACAGGATCCTTTGTTCCCCACTTCTGGTTTGTAAATGTCTTCATGTTGAGAATGTAGACTTCGGCGCGCAAGGGGCTGGTGAGGCCCCAAGGAATGCTCATAATCTTGTTCAGGATGGGGATATTTCCGGTCTGAAGCGTGTGCCTCCCGGGTCCAAACACGTGGATGGCTTTGCCATTGTAGAAAAATGCGCCGACCTGGCTTTCTCGTATCACCAACTGCGCGCCGAATTTGATCTCTCCCGACCCGATTTCGGGAATGCGCTGCACGAATCGGTCGCCGGTCTGGTCAAGCCATTCTATGACCTCCAGAAAGATCACGTTGTTTGTGCCCATGAGATATCCTTTTCTTGAGTAGGTTCACCTGCAGGTACGAAAAATCGACAGAACCCCGGCTTCTTGTAATTTCACCTCAATCCGGTTTGTTGATAGCCCGCATCAGGAATTTGTGGTTGAGCCAGACATATAACCGGAAAATGAAGAACAGAAGCACAAGCACCACTACAACCGCTATCGCAATAACGACCGTGCGGTGTTTCGCCTTTCCCGCCGGCTTTTTCATCGATTTTTCTGAGGCGGCCGCATTCGGCTGGCTGGAAGAAATCGACTGAGAAGAGCCGGCCGGCTGCGTCAAAGAAGCAGTGTCTCTGCGCACCGACGCTGCCAGAGTTTCGGCTGCACGCGCTGCAGCAAGAGGTTTCTCGGAAAGCAGCGAGATTTGTTCCGCCCCCGGAACGGAGAGTGTGTCTTCACTAAATTCGCCCTCGTTCTTCCACTTGTTCGAATACAGGCTTTTCTGGCCGAGTTGCACCAGAAAGGGCGCAGGTGTTTCGTTTGAAAGTTTATGGAAACAATCCCATATGTCAATCTTTGAAACCACCACGCCCACGAACTTCTTCTTCGAAAGGACCGGCACGGTCCAAACGAGGAAATACCTGCCATTGTCCTCGACAAAGCCCTGATATGGCTTCTTGCTCTTCACCGTCGAGGTATACCATTCCGCATCACCGACCTTGCGGTTCACCGTCTTCTTGGGAACCTCTCCGCGAATCACCTCGTTCACGATTTTTCCCCGCTGATTGATTTTTGCAAGGTATGAACATGGTTGGTGTTTTTTCAAGAACGCGACAAACATGCCGTTGGTGGACTTTGAACGCATGTTTTTGTGCGCGGTATTTGCCGCAAGTCTGCCGAAATCCTTATTGAGGGAGGCAAAGTAATTGTTAAAAGAATCCTGCAGAGACCCGGAAAACGACGACGTGAAACAACACATCAGCAGAACGGCGCTCAGGATTCTCGGATGTGATTTCTTGCGTGGCCATTGAGCCAAAGCCATGCTCTCCTCCTTGGGGGCTAGAGGAACCATCGCTCAACAAATTATAAATAGTTAATGGAAGGAAATGATGGGAAACAAATCTTATGCAAGAGTAAACAACCGCAGCCAAAGGCTTTGGTTCATACCGGAAGACCCCAAGCGGTTTCCACTCATCTCTTGGGCAGGTAATTAATTGAAAACCCTCGAGGGAACCCTCAAGGGCAAATGCCGAACCTGCTGATAAGGTGGTTTTCAGACAAGTAAATGACGGTTCGATTCCATTTGCTACAGGCCTGCGCTTCTCGGGGTTCCATATTGCAGGGTTGCGGCCGAAGGAAACAGCTGACTTATAAGTGTCTGGGCCGCCTTCCAATTTCTACCATAATTATTATATGTGGGATCAGCCGTGAGCGTGTCAAGTATAATGGATTTCTTGCCTGTGCCCAGGTTGGGCCATTCCTGCGTGTTGCTGCCGCCTGCAAAA
>DATFYJ010000415.1:0-3121 GCA_035315105.1 Chitinivibrionales bacterium | reverse complement strand
ACGCCGAGCTACATGCTTCATATTTTTTCCGAAATCGTCAAGGAAGGCGTAGCCCTTTCGGACCTGCGGCTCGCCAGGGCGTTTCTCGGCGCCGAGCCGTATTCGGAGAACACGCGGAGCAAGATCGAGGATCTTTTCCGGATCGAGGCATACAATTCCTACGGCCTGAGCGAGATGAACGGCCCCGGAGTGGCGTTCGAGTGCGTTTACAAGTGCGGCATGCACGTGTGGGAGGATTCGTACATTGTGGAGGTGATCGACCCGGACACCCAGGAGCCGCGCCGCGACGGGGAGGAGGGCGAGCTCGTCTTTACCACCCTCAAGCGCGAGGCAACGCCGCTTCTCCGGTACCGCACGCGCGATCTGTCGAAAATCGTCGAAGGGCCCTGTGCGTGCGGCAGGACACACCGCAGGATAGACCGCATCAAGGCCCGCACCGACGACATGCTCATCATCAACGGCGTGAACGTGTTCCCCTCGCAGATCGAGGAGGCGCTCATGAACATGCCGGAGATGGGCACCAACTACCAGATTGTTGTTGACAAGAAAGAGTCTCTTGACAAGCTCACGATCAAGACCGAGGTGCGTCCGGACCTCTTCGGAGACGATATGCGCGCGCTTGAATCCCTCAGGAAACGCATCGGCGACGCCATGAAATCGCGGATACTCATCAACCCCGTCATCGAACTCCACGAGCCGGGCATGCTGCCGGTGTACGAGGGCAAGGCGAAACGGGTATTTGACAACAGACCGCCTTTGTAAAAAGCTCTGTTGATGTGCCGTGCCAGTCGGGTAACTTGGGTGATTTTTTTCACGCAGCGGGGCACTTCATTTATTATATTTTTTTCGTCCGAGCCTCATCAGAATCTGACAATTGCCCATTTGAAAAGAACGTCACCATTTTACCATGAGGGAGGTTGCATGCGTACGATGTGTTCGCTGTTATGTGTGTTGTTTGTGAGCGGTATGGTCATGGCGGCCGATACGACGGCGGTGAAGTCACCGGCCGCGTCTCCGGCTCCGGCCGCTGCTCCTGCACCGGCAAAAGCCGCGCCTGCGCCCGCTGCCGCCCAGGCTCCGGCCCCTGCGCCCGCTCCTGCTGCTGAGGCTCCTGCGCCGGCTCCGGCTCCCGCACCTGCGGAGGAAGCTCCGGCTCCTGCACCGGTCGTCAAGCCTGTGGAAGCCCCGGCAAAGGTTTGCGCCGCACCGGCAAGCCCGCTTCTCACGTGGGGCGGCTTGGCCATGCTCAGGCTCAGGGATGAGATTGTCACCAACTACCAGGCTGACGGAAAAACAGCGGAAGACGCGAACTTTTCCTACCAGATAGCCTACCACCTTGGCGTAAAGGTGAAACCGAACGACCAGGTCATGCTGCAGTTCGATATCGGCAACGACTGGTACGCCACCGAGGAGGTCGAAGGTCTTCCCGGGAATTACTGGACAAAGAGGAACCCAATGACCCCGTGGTTCGATCTTGCATTTGCCCAGTGGGACCCTGGTTTCATGCACATTCAGGCCGGTGTTATCCCCGTGCGCGGAACGCCGCTTATGGACTTGCTCGGCGTCTCGATTTTCCTCAACAGGAACTACCAGAAGGCGGCCCATATCCCGTGGGGAGTGGTCACCAATTTCAGTCAGACCGGGTTGCGTCTCGGGGCGCCTATTGTCAAGGGAGATTTTTCATTCGGCGTGGACGCCATGTCCACGGTCATCGAAATGCGGAAGGTGCCAACCAAAGCCGATACCTTTAATCTCAATCCGATAGCGGTGGAGTTCGAACTGGAAGCCCCGCTCTCCGCCGGCGCATTCACCGCGACGCCGCAGGCCTTTATCATTCCCAACCGAAGTTACAATCTTAAGAGCGGCGCAAGCGATCTGGAATTCGGCGCAGGCTTTGATGCGGGGTACAAAGTCAATACCGGCATCACCCTGAGGGCGGGGTTCGGTTATGCGCGGACATCCAACAGGAATTCGTACAAGAATTCCGACGGCAGCTACAACACATTTTATGACACCTACGGCGATCCCTTCAACATTACTTCAAAGACCGATACGGTCAACAAGGTTGTTGACAGCGTGGAATTCGACCGCTGGGGAACCAATCTGAATGTCGGTACCACTATTGTGCTGGGACCGGGCAAACTTGATTTTGATTTCAATCTGAGCAACCAGCAGAACGCGTACAACAAGAATATCGACGACTGGTATCCTTTCTTCGACCTGAAGTACGGCTGGGCGCTCAACAAGAACTTCATCGTTATGCCGCGGGTGAGGTTCTTCTTCACCGAGCCGAAAGCGGCGGTGAGCGGCATCACGTACAACAACATGCTCACCACGAGGCCGGAACTTATCTTTACGGGAGTGTTCTGAGAAACTGAGAAGAATCGTGTTTGACGAACGGGAAGGGACGCAACGTTCCTTCCCGTTCTGTTTTCTCGCAGAGATCGCCGGGGAACCTATGAGGTCTTCCTTACATTTTTCGCTTATCGACCACCAGCGGCTGTTTCTTCCCTCGTGCCTCGTTCTGCAGCCTTCCTTCCTCGACGAACGTGACCGCCGCATTGATGCCGAGCACGCTTTGGAGACGCTCGATGACGGTCTTCCTGAGGTTTTCGAGCGCCTTGATCTCGTCGATGCAGTCGCTGTCTCCCGACACGGCCACGCCCACTTCCATGGTGTCGACGTCATCTTTTGTGGCAAGGACAATCCTGCACAGAGGAGCGATGCCCTGCACGCCGAGCACGGTCTCGAACACCTGGCTGGGGAAGACCTTGGCGCCCTGGATCGCGATCATGTCGTCGGTGCGGCCAGCCACGCGGCTCATGCGCGCAAACGTCCTGCCGCACGCGCAGGTACCGGGGAGAAGACGCGCGCGGTCGCCTGTGCGGTAGCGGATGAGCGGGAACGCCTCTTTGGTTATTGTGGTAAAGACGAGCTCGCCCTCTTCACCCTCCGGAAGCGGCTCCATGGTTACGGGGTTGATGATTTCCACGATGAAATGATCTTCGCTTATGTGAAGGCCGGTGCGTTTTTCACATTCGCCCGATACGCCCGGGCCCATCACCTCGCTCATGCCGTACGAATCGTACGCGATGATGCGGAACGTCTCTTCGAGTTCCCT
>DATFYJ010000414.1:0-4323 GCA_035315105.1 Chitinivibrionales bacterium | reverse complement strand
TGGTCGATGACGTCGCGCGCCGGTTCGGCGTGCGCGTGATCCGCACGAGGATCGGCGAGGCGAACGTGGTTGAGGCCATGGCGGAAAACGGCTGCGCTGCGGGCGGCGAGGGCAACGGCGGCGTTATTTACCCAAGGGTTTCCACGGTGCGCGACGGCCTCTGCGGCATGGCGCTCATCCTCGAGCTCATGGCGCTCCGCCGCGCGCCGCTCACCCGTCTCGCCGCCTCATGGCCAAGTTATTATATTGTCAAGGAAAAGATTCCCTGCGCAGCCGACCCGCGGTCGGCGATCGCCGCGCTGGAAAAGGCCTTTTCAAACGAAACCGTCGACACGCAGGACGGCCTCAAGATACTCCGCGACTATGGATGGGTGCACGTGCGGCCGTCGAACACCGAGCCGATCATCCGGTGCTACGCCGAGGCGAAAACACGGGAACAGGCCCAGGAGCTTGCCGCCCTGGTGATGAGCAAGTTTCGGGCCTGAAAGCGGCGGTCCTTCCGCTTGCCGCACTTGGCGCGGCGGATATATCTTTAACGGGAACGAGCGCACATCGGGAAGCGGCGGCCGGTTGACGCAAGGAGATTGAGATGCATCGGGGAACCTCAGGTTGTGTCGCCGTCTTTGCGGCGGTCGTCCTTATCGCGGCAGCCCAGTCGCATTCACGCCCCATTTCGGGCGTCTACTCCCTCAAGCTCACCAAACCCCTCTCGCAGGATGCGGCCGACCAGATCCGGGGCGCGGCAATGGGCAGTTTCAAAATTGATTTATGGGAATGGCTGAGGGAGGAAGCCGACGTCACCGTCGACACCACCAACGCGATCCAGCGGTCCCATTTCAATGCTTTCGCCGACACCTGCCTTTCCAGAGCCAAGATCGACCAGACGCGTTCAGGCCACACCGCCACCATCACCATTTCGCTTTCGGGCGAGGATGCGCGGCCCATTCTTGAGGCGTACAACAACAAATGCTATTCCATTTCCCTGCGTTTCTACACGCTCATGAAAAAAGCGCTGGAGGACAATGCGTCGACCAACCTTTACAACCTGGGCGTCAACACCATCTACTACACCATGGGACGCATGGGCACGCCCATAGGACTGCCCGACGAATCCACGCCCCGCTCCTTTCTCCTCGAAGAAACGCGCAAGATCCTGCAGAACTTTTTCAACAAATTTGCCGTGCGCTCGGAGGAATACATCATCACCGGCAAGCAAGGCACGACGCTGGCCGCCCCGTTCACCGTGCAGGTGATGGCGGACACGGTGCCGCTGCCGGGAATCACGATTGCCTGCGTGCTGGCGGGCGGCAAGAAACTGTGCTCCGGAACATCCGACAACCGCGGTTCCATCTCATTTTCAAATTTCAGGATCCCTTATGTGGCAAAAGGCGCCACCCTGATGCTGAAACCGGACTTTGCAGCAGCCGTGCTCGGCGCCGGCCAGTTTGACGCGAACGATCTCGGCGTTACCGTTCCCGACCAGACTATCCTTTTCAACACCATTCCGGCAACGTTTGCCATTTCCTACAAGCCGAACGCAGCGAACGCCGTCACCCTGACCAAAGAATTCTCGAGCGACGGGTATATTTCAAGGTTCCTCCGCGATTCCTGCTTCATGGCGCCTGCTCAGCCCGGCGGCAGGACCGACCTGTATTTCACGATTCAAAGCCAGGTGTCAAGCTATTCTCAGGACGAACTGGAACAGACCGTTTTGAAGCTCGAAAATGAGGTGACCATTGAGAACCAGAACCACCAGGCGCTCGCCCGGAAACAGGCGGTCGTGATCGAAAAGGGATTTGAGAACTCCATCCCCATCCCCATGGGGCTGTTTTTCTGGGAAGCCACGGCAAAGTCGATGAGAATGGTAAAGGATATGGTTAAGGAGCTGTAAGCCCGCACGAGGAGCACTGACGCAATGCTCATCGGTGTTGCACTTCACCGATCGGCGGCAGGGATAACGACCCGTGCCGGCTCCGTAGTGACCCTGGCAGTTCTTCTTCTTCCCTCAATTGCATTCTGTCAATCAAGCCTTCCCGTTGTCATGAAAAACCTTCTCAAGGAACGGATCGAGGCGATTTCCAGAAAGGACACCGGCGCGCTCAACAGAATTTGCGCCAGGAACTACCAGTTCATCAATTCGGCCGGCGTAAAAATGGACATCGCGGAACTCAAGAAGCAAATCATGGAGGCGGAGACGCCCGTCAAGCTCAGCACGATCCTCAGCTACCAACCGTTCATCACCGAGGACGAATCGATGGCCTTCGCCACGTTTGAAATAGAGGAAGAAATCGCCGGGGAAAGCAGGGACATCACCAAGAACGACCTGATCGTGACCGAAATTTACTTAAAAGAACACTCCCGTTGGAAAACCCTGCTCACCCACACGTCGCAGAAGATCTGCCTGCTGCCCAACTGACCGGCGCCGCGCGGGACACTCCCGGTTCTCTCCCCGACCGTTGCGATTACCCGCCATGAAGTATTTTGGAGGCGGTTTGTTATCACCTTTCTCCTGGAAACGGTCACCGCAATGATCCCCGTGGAAATCGTCAACGTCGCGCTCCTCAACAAGCGCTTCGTCATCTTTCTCAAAGGCGCAACCGACAAGCGCGCGCTCCCCATTTTCATCGACGACCAGCAGGCGCAGTCCATCGTCATCCAGATTAACAAAGTGGAAATCCCGCGCCCGCTCACCCACGACCTTTTCAAGTCGGTGCTCGACGCCGTCGGGTGCGCGATGGTGCGGGTCGAGGTGTCTGACCTCATCGACGACACGTTCTACGCCAGGCTCGTGCTCGATTTCAAGGGTACAATTCTGGATTTCGACGCCCGGCCGAGCGACGCGATCTGCCTCGCGCTCAGGTTCGGCGCGCCCCTGTATGTGGAGGAGAAGGTCCTTGACAAAGCGGGAATACTCATTGCCGAGGAAGCGGGCGGCGACGCGCAACAGCAGCCCGTCCCCGACGCGCAGGAGAAAAAAAACATTTCCCTGCCGGACCCCTCGCCCCTGGATGCGCTCAGGCAGAAGCTCGACAAGGCGGTGGCGGAAGAGCGCTACGAAGATGCAGCCAGGCTCCGGGACGAGATCAAGAAGCTCACGAGCTCGAACTGATTTTCCACATGGTGCTGCATTGTTTCGCCTTCAAGGCACTCCTTCGTGAACATCCGCCTGAGGCATCCTGTCAATCAATCCGATCCATTCTTTTTGCGGTCAACCCTTGCGTGAACCGGCACATCAAGTATTTTTGTTGTCTTGGTTGAAGGCGGATTGCTCTGCGCCGGGACGATTTCTTCCGGATAGATCCCATGCCCATCGCGGAAACGGTCATGAAATGCGGCCTTGTTCTGCTGCTCGTGCATGGCCCGATGGCCGTTGTTTCCGGCGCGTCGGCCGGTGACAAGGAAATCTACGAGAAACTCGGCCTTTCCGAGACCGAGTGGTACAAGATTCAGCAGATGAAGCTGCCGCTTGCAAAGGTGCATCAGCTGCTCGAAAGCGGGATTTCCATTTCGGAATACTACCCACGCCCGTGGCGGGCGCTTTCCATATCTGAGGCAGAGTACCTCAGGCTGAGGCGGGCCGGCCATTCGGACGCGGACGTACGGTTGATGTATGCGCGGAAAAGCAGTTCGGACATGTGGACCGCATCAGGAAGCTTCCTGATGCCCGGGGTGAACCAGATCGGCCGGGGCCACGCAGTCCGCGGGTGGATCATGGCGGCCGCCGCGGCAGGGTGCGTCGGGTTGATCGTCGGCTGGAGCGCGGCTTCGCGCAGGTTCCAGCCTCTCGGATTGTGCTTCCTCGTTCCCGACATGCTGTGGAGCGGCATTGACATGAGCGTGCAGATTTCCGCGGAACACAGGGCCATCGCGGCCGCGGGCATGTCCGGCGGGACAACGGCAGGTGTGCGGGTGGGTTTCTCATTCTAGTGGACGGAGTGGTTCTATGCTGAGAAGTTTCCTGAAGGCAAAAATACGCGACATCGCGGTAACCGGCGCCCATTTGGACTATGAAGGGAGCATCACGCTTGACGAAGACTATCTCGAAAAAGCAGGCATCCTCCCCTACGAGGAGGTCCAGGTGCTCAACATGGAGAACGGCAACCGCTTCAGCACCTATGTGATAAAAGGCAAGCGAGGCTCCGGCATTGCGGAGCTCAACGGCCCGGCCGCCCGCATGGGCGTGGTGGGCGACAGGATCATGGTCTTGACATTTGCGCATCTTGCCGAGAACGAAATACCCTCCCACGCGCCGCGCGTGGTGAGCGGAGGGAAGTAGCGCCGTGTTCCTGCACACGGGAACCCTTCACCGCAGAGGCGCACGCG